>JAFWOB010000220.1 GCA_017510065.1 Parasporobacterium sp. | reverse complement strand
TTGACCGCTGACTCAAGTAGTTGCAGAATAACAACATCTAATAACAAGGAGTGTTACCCTCTTGGAGGCAGTGGAAACTCTTTGTTACCATCTAAAGGATTCAGTCACAAAAAGTGTTACCCTATAGGGGTGCATATCAAAATGAGAATACCCGAACGCTTGGCTCTGTCAGATGAAAACAACACAACTGTTCCCTGGTTTTTTCCCATTAGAGTGCGCAAATGGCGCACGAGCAACAAAAACCGCCGCACATAAGTGCGGCGGTCTCCGATAGACATTATGGTCTGTTAAGATCACTCAATGATGGTTGCAACTTTGCCTGAACCTACTGTACGTCCACCTTCACGGATAGCGAAGCCAAGGCCCTGCTCCATAGCGATCGGATGAATCAGTTCAACTGTGATTTCTACGTTGTCACCAGGCATGCACATCTCAACACCTGCAGGCAGGTTGCAGACACCGGTAACGTCAGTTGTTCTGAAATAGAACTGCGGTCTGTAGTTGTTGAAGAACGGAGTATGACGTCCACCTTCTTCTTTGGTCAGAACGTATACCTGGCCTGTAAACTTGGTATGGCATGTAACTGTACCCGGTTTGCAGATAACCTGTCCACGCTCGATTTCTTTTCTGTCGATACCACGAAGCAGGCAGCCTACGTTATCACCAGCCTGGCCTTCGTCAAGGAGCTTTCTGAACATTTCAATACCTGTGCAGACGGTGCTCATCTTCTCTTCTTTGATACCAACGATCTCAACCGGATCCTGAACATGGATCACACCACGCTCGATACGGCCGGTAGCAACTGTACCACGACCTGTGATAGTGAATACGTCCTCAACAGGCATAAGGAACGGCTTATCTGTATCACGAACCGGATCAGGAATATAAGAGTCAACAGCTTCCATCAGCTCGATAACTTTATCCTGCCATGCCGGATCGCCTTCCAGAGCCTTAAGAGCGCTGCCGCGGATGATCGGAGTGTCATCTCCCGGGAATCCGTACTCGTCAAGAAGTTCTCTTACGTCCATCTCAACCAGCTCTAACAGTTCTTCGTCATCAACCATATCACACTTGTTCAGGAAAACTACGATGTAAGGTACACCTACCTGACGAGACAGAAGAACGTGTTCCTTTGTCTGAGCCATAACACCGTCAGTAGCTGCAACAACAAGGATTGTTCCGTCCATCTGTGCAGCACCGGTGATCATGTTCTTAACATAGTCAGCATGTCCCGGGCAGTCAACGTGTGCATAGTGACGGTTCGGGGTCTCATACTCAACGTGTGCAGTGGAGATCGTTATACCACGTGCTCTCTCTTCCGGAGCCTTGTCGATCTGATCGAATGCAACGAAATCGCCCAGTCCGTAACGCTCATGAAGAGTCTTGGTGATAGCTGCTGTTAATGTTGTTTTACCATGGTCAACGTGTCCGATGGTACCAATGTTACAATGCGGCTTTCCTCTTTCAAATTTAGCTTTTGCCATTTTGTCATTTCCTCCTTGAAAACTTACCCTAAGCGGGTCTTTTTTTGGACCCGTTACGGGTCAGGTTCTTATAAGGCCGATTGCTATTATATTAAATATTCCTATTCTTTTCAAGCATTTCGGCACGTGTTTATTTAGGTTTTTTATGGGTTCAGGTTTACTTCTTCACGTTAATGATCTTGTCCTGGACAGACTTCGGAACTTTCTCATATCTTTCAAAGAACATAGAGTAGTTGCCTCGGCCCTGGGTCTTGGAACGAAGATCCGTTGCATAGCCAAACATCTCTGACAGCGGAACAAATCCCTTGATCATGCGGCCGCCGCCGATATCTTCCATACCTTCGATACGTCCTCTTCTGGCATTGATATCACCGATGACGTCGCCCATGTACTCTTCCGGTGTATTGACTTCCACCTTCATGATCGGCTCAAGGAGCACGGAATCACCCTTGTTCATAGCATCCTTGAACGCAAGGGAACCTGCGATATGGAATGCCATTTCCGAGGAGTCCACTTCATGATAGGATCCGTCAAATACAGTCGCTTTGACACCGAGTACCGGGAAGCCTGCCAGAACACCAGCCTTGGCTGCCTCTTCGATACCTTCGCCGACTGCCGGGATGTATTCCTTCGGAATCGCACCGCCAACGATCTCGGAAACAAACTCGAACGTCTGCTCTCCGTTGGGATCCATCGGCTCAAACCGTACTTTACAGTGTCCGTACTGTCCACGTCCACCGGACTGCTTCGCATACTTGCTGTCAACTTCCACCGTCTTGGTGAAGGTCTCCTTATAAGCAACCTGCGGTGCGCCGACATTGGCTTCCACTTTGAATTCCCGCAGAAGTCTGTCTACGATGATCTCCAGATGGAGTTCTCCCATACCGGCGATAATGGTCTGTCCGGTATCTGTATTAGTGTAAACCTTAAAGGTCGGGTCTTCTTCTCCCAGTTTCTGAAGGGCTTCGCCCATCTTCTGCTGGCCGGCCTTGGTCTTGGGCTCGATCGCGACTTCGATAACCGGCTCCGGAAACTCCATGGATTCCAGGATGACCGGATGTTTCTCATCACAAACCGTATCGCCTGTTGTGGTGTTCTTGAATCCTACGATTGCCGCAATATCTCCGGAATAAACCTTTTCCAGTTCTGCACGCTTGTTGGCATGCATCTGCAGGATACGTCCCGCACGCTCTTTCTTGCCCTTGGTGGCATTCAGGGTGTAGGAACCTGAATCCAGTGTTCCGGAATAGACTCTGACATAAGCCAGCTTTCCGACAAAGGGGTCGGTCATGATCTTGAATGCCAGCGCTGCAAACGGTTCTTCATCTGAAGAATGACGAACCACCTCATTGCCGTTCATATCCACGCCCTGGATCGCAGGAACGTCTACCGGTGACGGCATATATTCGATGATCGCATCCAGCAGTTTCTGAACACCTTTGTTTCTGTAAGCTGTTCCGCAGCAGACAGGAATTGCTTTGCCTTCGCAGGTACCTTTTCTCAATGCAGCCTTGAGCTGTTCCGTGGTGATCTCCTCACCTTCCAGATAAGCCATGGTCAGATCGTCATCCAGCTCGCAGATCTTCTCGATCATATCATCGTGATAGATCTCGGACTGATCCTTCATCTCATCCGGAATCGGAACGATGGAGATATTATCTCCCTTCTCATCATTATAGATGTACGCCTGCATCTCAAACAGGTCTACGATACCGACAAATGAATCTTCTGCACCAATCGGCAGCTGGATCGGGATCGCATTTTTCCCGAGCCTGGACTTGATCATGCTGACTGCATTGTAGAAATTGGCTCCCATGATATCCATCTTGTTGATGAATGCCATTCGCGGAACATTGTACTTGTCAGCCTGTCTCCAGACATTTTCAGACTGCGGCTCCACACCGCCCTTCGCGCAGAATACACCTACGGCACCATCCAGCACACGAAGGGATCTTTCTACTTCAACGGTAAAATCCACGTGTCCCGGGGTATCGATGATATTGATGCGGTGCTCAAGCGCACCCGGTGCCGGCTTGGTTTCTTTCTCCAGAGTCCAATGGCATGTCGTCGCTGCGGAAGTAATGGTAATACCACGTTCCTGTTCCTGTTCCATCCAGTCCATGGTAGCAGTGCCTTCATGCGTATCGCCGATCTTGTAGTTTACACCGGTATAATACAGGATACGCTCGGTAAGTGTTGTCTTGCCGGCGTCGATATGGGCCATGATACCAATATTCCTGGTTCGTTCCAGCGGATATTCTCTTCCTGCCATTTTTCCTCCTAATTAAAATCTGTAATGAGCAAATGCCTTGTTGGCCTCTGCCATTCTGTGCATATCTTCTTTTCTCTTCACAGATGCGCCGGTTGAGTTGGAAGCATCCATGATCTCGTTTGCCAGTCTTTCTTCCATGGTCTTCTCAGATCTTGCCCTGGAGAAAGTGGTCAGCCAGCGAAGGCCTAATGCCTGACGTCTTTCAGGTCTTACTTCCATAGGAACCTGATAGGTAGCGCCGCCGATTCTTCTGGCTTTTACCTCAAGCTGAGGCATAATGTTATTCAGTGCCTGTTCGAATACTTCAAGAGCTGGCTTTCCGCTCTTTTCTTCTACACGACCAAACGCACCGTAAACGATTTTCTGTGCTACGCCCTTCTTACCATCCAGCATGATCTGGTTGATAAGCTTAGTTACAACTTTGCTCCCGTACAGCGGATCCGCCAATACGTCTCTTTTTGGGGTATGTCCTTTACGTGGCACGTTTCTTCCCTCCTTAACTAAAAAATTAAATCACAGGTACTCACTCTTGGTGTCGGTGCCGGACATAATAGAATTATTTCAGAAGGGGCGCAGAGTTTCTTCTGCCGGAAACTCTGTGCCAAAGAATAATATGATTACTATCCAGCAACCAATGTTCAATTGTAAGTTGGGACTGTACGCCTCAGACCGGGCACACAGTTCCGAATGTTATCATTATTTCTTCTTCGGTCTCTTGGTACCGTATTTGCTGCGGGCCTGCATACGTCCCTGAACACCTGCGGTATCCAATGTGCCTCTGATAACATGGTATCTGGTACCGGGAAGGTCTTTTACTCTTCCGCCACGAACCAGTACAACGCTATGCTCCTGAAGGTTGTGGCCTTCGCCCGGGATATAGCTTGTAACTTCGATACCGTTAGACAGACGGACTCTGGCGATCTTTCTAAGAGCGGAATTCGGCTTCTTAGGTGTCGCTGTCTTTACTGCTGTGCAGACGCCGCGCTTCTGCGGTGACGGGGAATCCATGGTTTTCCTGCGCAGGGAGTTGAAGCTCTTCTGCAGTGCAGGTGCTGTGGATTTCTTGACAGCAGTCTGTCTGCCCTTTCTCACTAACTGGTTAAATGTAGGCATATTATTCTCCTTTCCTGATTATTATGGATAACGGCGCATGACGCATAAAAAATACAGTGCGCCTTCGCGCGCGCCTAATTACTATACTTCATTTTCTAAATGATTGTCAACAAATAATTGTTCTTTTTTCGGTATAACTACACAAACAGCCGGATACGGACCCGGAATCGGCCTTTCCCAGTGACGGATTCTTCCCCCGCATAGATAAACTTGCCGAATCCCCGGACAGATACCCTGTCTTCCGGTTTCAGGTCCTGGCTGCCGTTCTGGCGCTGCCTCCCGTTCACAAACACTTTCCCCTCACGACACAGGTCCTGGCTCTGGGTCCGTGACAGATTCCAGACCCTGGCGATCACAGCGTCCAGACGAACAGTCGTTACGACCACATGCTGATCCTTCAGACTGGGTCCGGCATTTTCCGGGATCCCTTCGGCATATGCCGCGGAAACACTGGTACGGCGAACCCTTAAAAGATTGTCTTTAATATAATCCGCTATATGATCAAGGCAGAACAGGTAAGCATCTTTGCCGCACAGGATGATATCCCCCAGCAGTTCTCTTTTGATCCCCAGGTTCATCAGGGCTCCGAGATAATCTCTGTGGGTCAGTTCTTCCCCGAACTGTTCCGACAGCGGACTGATCTTCAGGCATACGATGGGAAATTCCATGTCATATCCCAGTTCCGATTCCTTTCCGAACCGCGCGACTACCCGGTCGGAACAGTCCATCCCTCCGTACAGTTCGATCCCGGCATAGGAAAGTTCCCGTTCCATGCGAAGAAGAAGGTCCAGCTGGGCCTCCCCCAGAAACTCTGTAAAGGTAAAGATGCAGCTGTTATATGACCGGTCCGCCAGTTCCCTCAGCCGCCCGGCCAGGATCTTTGTATCATCCATAGTATCATCCTATGCTGAATGTCAGGAAGAAAACCTTTCCTGCGCCTGCCTCTTTCAGGACCTGCGCACATTCGGAAAGAGTCGTGCCCGTGGTATAGATATCATCTACCAGCAAGACTGAACAGTTTGTGTATTTTCCGGGATCTTCCCTGTAACTGATCTCAAAGGCTCCCTTAATATTATCCCTCCGCTGCGCGCTCTGCAGCTGCTTTTGGGCAGACGTTTTTTTGATCCTTACCAGAAAACGGCTGTCCACGGGGATGTGGATCTTCCTGGAAGATAGTATTTCCGAAAGCCTGCAGGACAGAAGCTGAGCCTGGTTATAGCCTCTTTCCAACTGTCTTTTTTTATGGAGAGGAACCGGGATGATCACATCCGGCTTTATCTTTAAGAGCCATCCCTCCAGCCGGTCTGCGGCTTCCCTGGCAAGCATCAGGGCGTTATCCCGACGATTATAGTATTTCAGGTCATAAAGGATCTTTTTGGCTGCTTCATCATGCATCAGAAGTGCTTTTCCCTGATCAAAATGATGAACGGTCGCGGCACAGTCCCGGCAGTACTCCTTTGTTTCATCCTGGATCGGCCTGGAACAAAGAAGGCACAACGGTTCTGCCGGAAAATGCAGTTCCCGGTAGCAGTCCCTGCATATATACGGATTGTTTTCAGATGTCAGAAGATTGTTTGGAGCAGTCGGCAGGATCCGGCCGCATAAAGGACAGACCCTGGGAAACAAAAGGCTGACCGCCCTGTCTCCGGCCTGTTTCCAAAAATCCTTACCTGTTTTGTCGATCTGTGTTCTTTGATTCAAAGGATCCTGTGTCTGACTTCTTTCAGCCGGTCTTTCAGACCACTGTATCTTCGCTGTTCCCGGATATTGTCCACCATCCGATGGACGGTAGCTGCGCTGCCCACGATCACTACGCAGTTTCTGGCTCTGGTAACCCCTGTATACAGGATATTCCGGTTCATCAGGATCTCCGGTCCTGAAAGAAGCGGCATGACAACCGCCGAATACTCACTTCCCTGTGCCTTATGGATCGTCGTCGCATACGCCAGTGTCACCTCTTCGAGCTGTTCCGGCTGATAGATCACATGTTTTCCGTCATCAAAGACGACTTCCATCATCTGGCTGTGTTCATTGATCGTCCTGATTACCCCGATATCGCCGTTAAAGATTCCCATGCCGGTATCATAAGGGACCCCGGAAGAAGTGTACATGGTCCATTCAAGATCATAATTGTTGCGGATATGCATGACCTTGTCACCCTCCCGCAGCTTCATGGCCGCACTGAGACTGATCTCCTTCTTTCCCGGTTCCGGTGGGTTCAGGCTTTCCTGCAGAAACAGGTTCAGCCGCTGAGTCCCCAGATCACCTTTTTTCATGGGACAAAGGACCTGGATGTCCCTGAGATCCGCTCCCACATAGGACGGCAGCCTGTCCTTTACCAGGGTCAGCACGGCACTGGCAACTGCCTGGGGATGCATTCTTTCAATAAAGATAAAATCCTTACTGTCTGTTCTGAGCGTGATGGGTTCTCCCCGGTTGATCTTATGGGCGTTCACCACGATCTCGCTTTCCTGTGCCTGCCTGAAGATCTTCTCCAGCCTGACTGTCGCAAACAGATTGCTATCGATCAGATCCTTCAGCACATTTCCCGGTCCCACGCTGGGAAGCTGATCCGCGTCTCCCACCAGGATCAGCCTGGTTCCCGGCCGGATTGCCCGCAAAAGAGCGCTCATCAGGAAAATATCCACCATGGACATCTCATCCACAATGATCACATCGGCTTCCAGAGGATTTTCTTCATTCCGGTTGAACCTGGCGCCTGCGGAAGAATCTGTCAGTTCATTGGAAAGCTCCAGCATCCGGTGGATCGTCTTTGCTTCACGGCCTGTGGCTTCTGTCATCCGCTTGGCTGCCCTTCCTGTAGGCGCTGCCAGCAGGATCTCCTTTCCGTCATCTTCAAAGAAACGGATCAGGGAGTTGATCGTCGTCGTCTTTCCAGTTCCAGGTCCGCCGGTGATGATCAGAACGCCGGAATCCGCCGCACACCGGACAGCCTTTCTCTGCAGATCATCCAGAACGATCTGTTCTTTCGCTTCGATCCCGGCAATCCGTTCTTCTATCTTTTCTTCCGCAATATCGGCATGCAGGTTCAGATCGGTCATATACCTGGCAATATACAGCTCGGTATAGTAATTCTGGGAATAATAGATCTGCCGGATCTCAGGTTCTTCTTCCGAGCTGCGGATCAGGATCCTGGAATCCACCGTCAGATCCATCAGACAGCGCTCCAGATCCTGGTCTTCCACTTCACAGATCCCGTCTACTGTCTCCGGTGCCAGTTCTGTCATGACCTGATGTTTCAGCATTTCTTCCGGCAGATAGACGTGGCCTTCCTCCAGGGCTTTCTGCAAAACATAAATGATACAGGCCTTGATCCTGTAGTCGCTGTCTCTTCTGATCCCGGCATTGAAAGCGATCCGGTCGGCTGTCCGAAAGCCGATCCCGGTCACCTCGTCCGCCAGCTGATAAGGATTGTCCCGGATGATCGTATAGATTTCCCGGTCATACAGACCGTACAGCTTTACAGCCAGAGCATTGGCGATCCCATACCGTCCGAGGAAAATGCAGACATTCTGCAGATCCTTTTTTTCCTCCATGTCGGCTGCGATCTCCTGTGCTTTTCTCCTGGAAATCCCTTTCACCTGGGCCAGGCGTTCCGGTTCTTCTTCCATGACCCGCATGGTGTCCTCGCCAAACATTTCAATGATCCTTCGCGCCGTGACAGTGCCGATCCCCTTGATTGCCCCGCTTCCCAGATACCGTTCCACCGACAGGAGATCTTCCGGAATAATGATCCTGGCAGTCTCCGCCCGGAACTGCCTTCCAAACCGCGGATGCATCACGTAGTCTCCGGACAGCTCCATGAACTCACCGGCATGGATATCCGCAAACTCACCTACACAGACCGTTTCCACGCCGTCTGTTTCCAGGCTGAACACCGTGAACCCGGTCTGTCTGCTCCGAAATATGATCTTTTCAATATATCCTTTTATCGCTTCCAAGATGATCCTGCTGTAAAGAAAGGGAGCTGCCTTTCCGAAAAAGCAGCTCCGTACGTTTCGCTTCGTGTGTTGCAGATCGTTACGACAGCGTCTTGTCGCCGCTCAGGTATTCCACAAACATACCTGTTCCGATAGCGACGCAGAGCATGGGATCCTCTGCCGTAATGGCGTTGATGCCGATCTTGTCTTCAATGATCTGCTCCAACCCTCTTAACAGGCACCCGCCGCCGGTCATCACGATTCCTCTGTCCGCGATATCCGCAGCAAGCTCCGGCGGTGTTTTCTCCAATACTTCATGAATGGCTTCGATGATCTGGCTGACAGACTCCCTGAGAGCTTCTTCCGTTTCAGCAGATGTAACCGTAACACGCCTCGGAAGACCGGAAACCAGGTTTCGTCCTCTGACGTCCATGCTCATCTCTTCTCCATCCGGGTAACATGTTCCGATCTGGATCTTGATCTCTTCTGCCGTACGTTCACCGATCAGAAGATTGTGTTTCTTTCTCATATAACGGACAATGGCTTCATCAAAATCATCGCCTGCGATCTTAACCGAAGTGCTGGCGACAATGCCGCCGAGGGAGATTACGGCAATATCCGTTGTCCCGCCGCCGATGTCCACGATCATGTTTCCACAGGGTTTTGTGATATCCACTCCGGCCCCGATGGCTGCTGCGATCGGCTCTTCGATAACGGCCACTTCCCTGGCGCCTGCCTGGTAAGCGGCATCTTCCACTGCCTTTTTCTCAACTTCCGTAACGCGGCTGGGAACACAGACGCTGATCCTGGGTTTCTTGAAAGTTCTCTTTCCGATCGCTTTCTGGATAAAATGCTTCAGCATCTTTTCCGTAACGGTATAATCAGAGATCACGCCCTGCCTCAGCGGTCTGATCGCCACGATATTGCCCGGCGTCCTGCCGATCATGAGACGCGCCTCTTCACCGATTGCCCTGATCTTCTTGGTATCTCTGTCAAAAGCCACAACGGATGGCTCCTTGAGAACAACGCCTTTCCCTGTAATATATACTAAAACACTGGCAGTACCCAGGTCTACTCCGATATCAGTGCTTGCCATGTGTAACTCCTTTCCATGCCTCAATGCTGCATCATTCTGCCTCAATATTTTTTTGCAGAGATTAATTATATATGAGGCGCTTTTATTTTTCAACAATCAGCAGGATAATATTTCATGTTCTGCAACGATTTTTCGGCTATAAACCATTTTGAAAGATGGGCTGGATAAAAAAGGAGCAGGCCTTCCGGCCTGCTCCCGATAAACAGTTCTTTATGACTCGCTTTATGACTAGAACAGCATGTTCAGAAGTCCTGCGCCTTCCTGTACCGCAAGGAATGCCGGTACAAATACCAGGGAAACGATGGTCATAAGCTTGATCAGGATGTTGATGGACGGTCCTGATGTATCCTTGAACGGATCGCCCACGGTATCGCCGACGACAGCTGCCGCATGGGTCGGTGAACCCTTTCCGCCATACTTGCCGCCTTCAATGTACTTCTTCGCGTTATCCCATGCACCGCCGGAGTTGCTCATGAAGATTGCCATCAGAACGCCGGAAACCAGAGAACCTGCCAGCAGTCCGCCCAGAGCCTGAACGCCCAGGATAAATCCAACTGCAAGAGGAGCCAGGATCGCGATGATAGCCGGAACGATCATCTGCTTCAGAGCTGCATTGGTAGAAATGGAAACGCACTTTGTATAGTCTGCTTTAGCCTTGCCTTCCAGCAGTCCCGGAATCTCACGGAACTGACGGCGCACTTCCTCGATCATATGGTTGGCTGCCTTGGATACGCTGCTCATGGTAAGAGCGGAGAAAATGAAAGTCAGCATACCGCCGATCAGAAGACCGATTACGACATTTGCATTCAGGATATCAATGGTCAGGGCAGTTGTGGTGCCGGAGTCAACCTTATCTGCAAACGAAGTGAACAGTGCCAGAGCTGTCAGAGCTGCAGAACCAATGGCAAAGCCTTTGCCGATGGCTGCTGTTGTATTGCCGACAGAGTCAAGCTTGTCTGTGATCTCACGGACATCTTCCGGAAGTCCGCTCATCTCTGCAATACCACCGGCATTGTCAGCGATGGGGCCGTAAGCATCGACCGCAACGGTGATACCGGTTGTGGAAAGCATACCGACTGCTGCAAGAGCAATGCCGAATACGCCGAGCAGCATATAGGAAACAAAGATACCGATGCAGATCATGATGATCGGCAGTACGGTGGATTTCATACCAACGGACAAACCGCTGATGATAGTGGTTGCAGCACCGGTCTGGGACTGGTTTGCAATCTCCTTGACGCTGCCGTATTTGTCAGAGGTATAGATCTCTGTCAGGGTACCGATCAGAAGGCCGACGATAATACCTGCTACAACGGCGATTGCCGGTCTGACATTGCCAAGCCATGCAATGCTCAGGATAAATGCTACAATGATAACGACTGCTGCGGATACATAAGTTCCGATGTTCAGAGCGACCTGCGGATTGGAACCGTCTTTGCCGCGGACGAACAGTGTTCCGATGATGGAAGCGATCAGGCCGATAGCGGAAATAAGGACCGGGAACAGAACATACGGGCTGAAAGCCGCATCGGTGATTCCCAGGCTCTTGGAAGCATATACAACACCCAGGGTCAGAGCGGAGATCAGGGAGCCTACATAAGACTCAAAGAGGTCAGCGCCCATACCTGCCACGTCACCTACATTATCACCAACGTTGTCGGCAATAACAGCCGGGTTACGGGGATCATCTTCCGGGATACCGGCTTCTACCTTACCTACCAGGTCAGCACCGACGTCAGCTGCTTTGGTATAGATACCGCCGCCGACACGGGCAAAGAGGGCGATAGAAGAAGCTCCCAGGGAGAAACCGAACATTACGTCTACGTCTCCGGTGATAAAGTAAATAGCACTTACACCGAGGCATCCAAGGCCGGCTACACACATACCCATAACTGCTCCGCCTTTGAAAGCGATGCCGAGAGCTCCGTTCATGCCGGATGTTCTGGCTGCATTTGCAGTACGGACATTAGCCTTGGTAGCAACAGACATTCCGAAATATCCTGCCAGAACGGAAAAGACCGCGCCGATCAGGAAACAGATCGCTGTTGTCCAGCTGATCGCAAGGCCCAGGACTACTCCCAGAACGATTACGAAAACGATCAGAATCTTATATTCTGAAAACAGAAATGCCTTGGCACCGGAAGCGATCGCGTGAGCGATCTCTTTCATTCTGTCTGTACCGGCATCCTTCTTGGAAACGGTTACCGCCAGGATCACCGCATAGATCAAAGCGATAATACCTGCACCGATTCCACACCACATCAATGCGTTCATTTTTTCTCTCCTTCCAAGTAAAACGTGCCCCTTGTCAGATTAGGCCATCTTGTTGACTGCCTTCGCCAGTCTGGAAACCTTGCGGGCTGTCATATTCTTGTGGTATACGCCTTTGGTTTCTGCCTTGTCCAGTTCCACAGTGGCCAGTCTGAGCGCTTCGAGAGCCTGAGCCTTATCGCCTGCTTCGATCGCTGCATAAACTTTCTTGACAGCTGTCTTGGTCTTTGAGCGGATGGCTTTGTTTCTTTCTGCTCTCTTCTGATTTGTGATTACTCTTTTTTTTGCTGATTTAATGTTTGCCAATTTTTTGTCCTCCACATTGGTGTAAGCCGAGAGCGACAAAAGAAACCAGTATGCTTTCCTCGCACACTGCGTTTCATCTCGTTTACGGCTTATTTAAAAATAATAGTGCTCTGATTCATCCGAGAGAGTGTTGGAATCCTCAGATCCATCTGCCGGACCGGGCTGCGGACGTGCCCTGAGCGGCTCGGGATTCATTGTAAAGCAAGGGGTCTGCATTGTCAAGGCGCAGATTCCGTTACTTTGCCGATCTTTTCAGGAAAAAAGGCATCGCGTTCCGCCATGCCTTTTTACATATCATCGTTTCAGTCTATTGTTACTTTCTCCCAGCAGTTCCTGTCATGAACATTTCCATGCACGATCCACCAGTCTCCATCGGAGGTGTCATAAGTATTGCCATGATACTTGTTAATGTTCCAGTGGTGGGAAGAAGTCACCGGCTGTTCTTCCTTATTGACATCTTCCGTAATCTGATTGCCGGTAAACGGATTGGTCATATCCTTGATCAGTCCTTTCATCGCCAGCATCGGCACATCCGCTGTCATCATAAACTCATCTGAAACCCTGAACGCGTCATGCTCATCGAAATCCTTGTACATCAGCAGTGAATTCAGCCACTGCGCATCCCATGTATCATCGATCAGGAGATCTTCAAACTGTCCAAGTCCGTTTCCATGATCGGAAACTATGATGATCCTGGTATTGTCATAGACACCGTTTTCCCTCAGGAAATCCATCCAATCCCCGAGTTTGAGAAGTCCTGCCACATTACAGTGATAATGGCCGATCTGGGTTTCGGTATCCATGACGACCGTCACACCGTTCAGGGTAAACCTTTCGGGATGATCATACATATTGCTGGTAAGGTTTGCCACAGGTTCATATTCCGGTGTCTGCAGGATCGTATTGGAATGGGTAGTATCATTATCCATCATCATAAGGGTATCAAACTCCTCATCCCGAACATCCGTCAATTCCGGAAGCTCATAAAGCACCGAATAGGAATACAGGAACTCATCACTGCAGGAAAGTACATTGCCCGTTTCTGCCGCGTAATAGTTTCCTCCGTTATAGACTGTATTATGCAGCAGCACCGGGACACATTTCATCAGGCTGTAAAAGAAGAAGTTCCTTCTCTGCGTTTTCTGGATCGTCGGGCTGAAGACTGCCATCAGCTCGTCGGAATAAGCTCCGTATGTAATGCGGGCAGTCACGTGATCCAGACCGTCGTAAATGGAAAGATCCGGCGGATAGAAAGAATAGCCCGCATAAGCAGGATCGCAGACCGTAACCTCATAACCTTCTTCAGAAAACAGGGTCGGCATCAGAAGAAGCGCCTCATCATGTTTTTCCTGCAAAGACAATTCCCGTCTGGCATTCATACTGGCCGGTGTATATTCATATCCGCCGAAAATAGCAGGGACTCCCAGGTTGGTATGTCCTCCGAAACTCAGCATATTGGGATAATAGGTAAATCCCGCAAACTTCTCTTCCAGCTCCGGTTTTTCGTTAAAAATATAAGGAAGATAACCGCTGATCGCCCGGTCCATCATCAGGATCACCACATTGTGACCCTTTTTGCTCAGCGGAATGATCTTCTCCAGTTTATTGCTGACCCGCTCACTGTCCGTCTCTTCGGTCTGCTGCATGAACTTCTGCTCACTGCTGCGGGCTTCCCGAAGGGTCTGTGCGGTGCTGACGATACTGAATCCTGCCAGAACGACGCTTCCCAGGATCAGGATCAGATACAGGTAGTTCACAAACCGGCCCAGGTATTTCATTGCCAGGACCAGTGCAGCAGCAAGGGCGATCACGCAGACAAGATTGATCCACTTCTCACCCCGGGTGAAACTCGGGAACACATCATACACCAGATAAGTAGACATGACGCCCAGTTTCTTGGAAAACACCATGAAATCCAGAATGGAGACTCCGGAAATGACCAGGATCGCATAGGTGAAAAGATTCCTCACGAACGGACTGGACATATAATAGAAGATCCCAAGCCAGATGATAAAGAACCCTGCACAAATGCAGAAATTATTGATCACCAGCACCGAAGGACTGGTGGCTGCTGTGGCAAATTCCGTAGGCGAAGAGCTGATCACCGACATCGGAATGACAATTCCCATCAGAACGGACATAAAAACACAGCCCAGCACAAAGCAGGAGGTCTTCAGAGGTTTTACGTGTTCCAGGGACTCGGGATGACGGCTCATTACCAGGCTGGAAATAAGCGGGATCTGGCAGATCAGGAACAGTACCACGCCCAGTACCGCTTTCTTTGGCGTCGTCATAAGGCCCGTACAGATAAGAACGATCAGGAGTACTGCGCCAAGGACGGAAAAGAAAATATTGTGCGCCTTTTTGCTCTTTACCAGCTTCATGAAGATGTTCTTCAATACGGAGAACACCTGGTTCAAGGTCCAGTAAAATACAAGGCCCGAAGGACTGTTGTACAGAAGCACCAGGAATACAACCGCGATGCCGTAAGTCTGGATCTTATCTCTGAGCGAGAAACCCCGCAGATAGATATAGGACGACACCACGTTGATCAATGTCATGATAATGGGAAGCAGATTGACAGAAAACGTTCCGAACTGCAGCAGCTGATCAGGTTTTCCCAGATCACTCAGGATCCACAGGGAATGCCCGTCCAGCAGACCCGGCCTCGACAGGAAATTATAGGCTGCCATAAAGAAAGGTACCTGCAGCAGTAGGGAAAATGTGCTTCTAAGGGCATAGATCGGCTTATAGTGCTGCTCTTTATAATAAGTGGTCAGCACCATATAACGTTCGTCACCCTTGAAAGCTTTTTTGATCCGTGCTACCCGGTCCGCCATGGAAGCCACTTTGTCCCGCTCTTCTTCATGGATCGCATCCGCCCGTTTGTACAGCGGCAGAGCCAGGAAATTCATGACAATGCTGATGGCAACGATCGCCAGGGCAGGATAGGAACGCAGGAACCAGAAAATGACTTCAAAGATCAGTTCCAGCGGCATGATAAAAAGGTTGTATAAAATATCTCCGATCATATTTCGCCTTATGCCTCCCCGCTCTCTTGAAGTTCCTTCAGCTTCTGCTCCAGAAAATCGACGGTCCGGACAGTAGCCTCTCCACGATACGCCCAGCTCTCATCACGGGTGATCTCGCGCTGCCTTTTATAGCTTTCATCTGACAGAACATCTTCAATGATCTGTTTCATATGCGGAAAATCTTCTTCCCGGAGCTGTCTTCCGATCTTTCCCAGGGTTTCCAGGATCCACGGCGTACGGTCCAGCCAGTCGGCATCCAAAAGTTCCAGTTCAAAATGTGTATCCGCATAAATATGCGGACGGTCAAACACATAGCAGAAATCCCATGTGATACCGGAAAAATCCGAGATCAGAAGATCGGATCTGCTAAGGACCTCAAAGTTGTCATTATCATAATTCCATTCGACCTGATCATTTGCCGGGAATTTCTTCTGCAGATCTTTCAGCAGTTCCGGATCAGAGATCGGGGTCTGGGGATGGGGACGGATCACAATGTGATAGCCGGTATCCACAAGCGCTTTCAGGAATTTTTCGCCATAACGGTTGAAAATGCTGTTCGGTCCCCAGGAAGGAGCACACAGGATCGTGGTTTCATGGGGTTCTTCCGCCGGAAGTCCCTGTTCCAGGCGTTCTTTTGCCTTTTCTTCCTTTTCTTTCTGCAGGGCGTCCCAGCGGAACTTCAGTTCATCCATGTATGTCACGCCGGTCACGACAATATCCTTTGCAGGAAGTTCCCGGATCCTCTCCAGTTCCCGGACCGGTTCCACCATATTCTCCCCGGATACCAGAAGGCAGTCATAGAAATCAAGGGCAAACATACGATACATGGTCCCGTCATCAAGAGCATGGGATGTATGGGCATAATACTCGGTATTCTTGGATCGTTTCCATTGGATCACATCAAGACCCGGGGTAGTTGCCAGACAGATATGGGCGTTCATAACATTCAGCTTAGCGAACGCCCGGTTGCCTTCCCCGATAAACTGGCATCTGATATGCTGATACTGCTCCTTCAGGGCCGGATCATCCGGAGAAGCGGTCCAGTATTCCCCGTCGATTCCCCGCCTCTCCATCTCATCGCAGATCGGTTTAAACACATTCCAATATCTCTTGCTGTCCGTAAAGATCACGATTGGAAGTTTCTTTTTGCTGCCTTTGGCGCTTCCTTTATGAAAACCGAATTTAAACCTGATCATCAGTCCTCGGAGCGCAAAAAACAGGGTTGTCACAATGCCGATTATGATCGTGAACATCATGGATCCTGTACCCGGATCTATATAAGCCAGATAATTCATAGGATGGTATTCTCCAACATTGATTGTTTTCGTGAATGTTTATTATAACATACCTTCATTGAAGTTCAAATTGTTATTTGTTATGATAGCAAAGGAGGAAAACAGGACACGTTTATGAGAGATAAAATGCAGACAAAACAAATAAACAATGCAGAAACACACGACTCTTTCCATTACCAGATGTGCATCCTCTCGGTGATCGGAATCTGTTTTGTCCTGCTCGGACATCTGCGAAACGATTTATCTGCTTCCGGAACATTTTACGGATGGTTTCCCTATTATTCCTTTCATATGCCCCTCTTTTTGTTTGTCAGCGGTTATTTTTTCCGTCAGCCTGAAAAAGATTTGTTTTTCAAATCTTTCGGAAGATTTCTGGGGAAGAAATTAAAGAGCCTTCTCCTTCCCTTCTATGTGATCAACGGATTGTTTATCCTGTTTGATTTCCTGATCGCAGGATTTGGTTTTTCCAGGATCAACTACACGATTAAAGACTATCTGCTGATGCCCCTGGCAGAAACCCAGCCAACGACATTTTCCTTTGCCACCTGGTTCCTGCCGGCTCTATTTCTGGCAGAAGTATATTATTATCTGCTGCGGGCAGTTCTGGATCGTCTGTTTAAAGATACTCTTCTGAAAGAAGTATTGTTTCTCATCCTGATCCTGGCCATGTCATCGGCAGCCTTTTACATCCGTTCCGTTTATGAACCGGGTGTAACAGTGGTTGTGCTGCTCCGCTCCGTTGTGATGCTCTTTTTCCTGCAGGTCGGTTTCCTTTACCGGCATTATCTGGAACGTCTGGATACATTGCCCGGAGTCTGGTATTTTCTAATCCTTGGGATCGTGCAGTTCCTCTTGATCCTGTATTCCAGGAACTCCCGTCTGTCTCCCGGCCTGTTTGACCTCAGCAGCTTCGGAAAGATCGGTTTTCTGTACTACTGCTGCGGGACCACCGGTATACTGCTGTGGCTCCGGATCTCCCGCCTGATCGCTTCGATCCCCCACAAAAGCAGACTGCTTGTTTTCACCGGGAAAAATACCAAATACATCATGTCTTTCCATATCTTCGGTTTCTTCCTGCTGAACTGCCTGTTTTATCTGATCTATTCGCTGGGAACGCCCGCTGCGTTCCTGACTGATTTTGATCGGGCACGTTTTTTTGACGACCTGTTTTTCTACCGCTGTTCACAGGATAATCCCCGTGTCCTGGTCCTTTATTTTCTAGCCGGAATGGCAGTCTCTCTGGGACTTGCGAAACTGATCGATCTGGGAAAAAGCAGGATCAGACGTTTTGGAAAAAACAGGAGGAACGATCATGCATAACCCTGCTTATACGATAAGGCCCATTGCTCATATCCGGTCAGATCTCCGGGAACGTTTCGGTATTCCCAGACAGGCCGGACTGGCACCGGATCTGACGGCCAGGATCGTATTTGAAGAAGCCTTCCGGAAAAAGGAAGCGGTCAAAGGGATGGACGTTTTCAGCCATCTCTGGCTGATCTGGGGATTTTCCAAAACCGGCATCGACATGTCAGAAGATCCTGTCCGATGGTCTCCTCTGGTTACGCCTCCCAGGCTGGGCGGGAAGATCCGGGCAGGTGTCTTTGCCACCAGATCTCCTTACCGTCCCAATTCCCTGGGACTTTCCTGTGTAAGGCTTCTTGACATCGATCTTGCCTGTGAAGAGGCTCCCGTGCTGACAGTAGGCGGAGCCGATCTTCTGGACGGCACCCCGATCTATGACATCAAACCTTATGTTCCCTATGCAGACTGCCATCCGGAAGCTTCCGGCGGCTTTGCCGTCAGTGAGGCAAAATCTATTCAGGTCATTTTCCCGGAACATCTCCTGGAAAGGATCCCACCGGAAAAACGCAGCGCCGTTCTTCAGATCCTGCAGCAGGATCCCAGAGGTTCCTACGAAAAGCAGCCCGGATATGTCTACGGCCTTCACTTTGCAGACTTTGATATCCGCTTCACTGTGGAAGACAATGTACTGACAGTCTTTGAGATCCTGCCGTATACTGATCCCGGTTCCTTCATTAGGGTCAAATGAAAAAAGAGGCTTGTTTTAGAAAAAATGTTTTTTTCCAAAACAAGCCTCTTTTTTATATCACTATTTCAGAAACGCCGCTTAACGGCAAGACAATGATCATCCCAGGATCCGGGTGCTGCTCTGCTTCAGGTTATCCAGGGCAGTCTTTGCTTCCTGCAGATCAGCCTGTGTTGCCTTAGCCGGGTTGTTCCGGGACATGGCCTTTTGCAGCGAAGCGATGTCATTGCGGAGGAAATTCCGATCCTCTTTGCTGATATCTTTCTTCTGTGCCTGGAGCTTTTGCTGCACTTCGTTGATCAACCGGCCGGCTTCGTTGTTCACTTCCACCGCTTCCCTGCGGATTCCGTCCTGGGCCGCATACTGCTGCGCATCCCGGATTGCCTGTTCGATCTGGGCATCGGACATTCGCTCATTGTCATCGATGGTGATCGACTGTTCTCTGCCAGTATCCAGATCCCTGGCAGATACTTTCAGGATTCCGTTTACATCAATATCAAATGTCACTTCGATCTGCGGAACACCTGCCGGAGCGCCCTTGATCCCGTTCAGCCGGAATCTGCCGATGGATTTGTTGTCCCGTGCCATGGGACGTTCTCCCTGAAGCACGTTGATATCTACACTTCTCTGATAAGGGGCAGCTGTGGTAAAGACCTGGGAATAATGAACCGGCAGCGTACTGTTTCTCTCCACCAGCCTGGTTGCCACGCCTCCCACCGTCTCTATGGAAAGGCTGAGCGGCGTAACATCCAGAAGAAGCAGCCCTGTTCCTCCGTTATAAAGCTGAAGCGTTCCGTCTGACAGCAGATCTCCCTGCATGGCCGCTCCCTGGGCGACACATTCATCCGGGTTAATGCTCCGTTCCGGTGTCTTTCCTGTAAGGGCTCGAACCTTTGCCTGGACAGCCGGTATCCTGGTGGAGCCGCCTACCAGAATGACTTTTCCCAGTTCCGAAGCCGCAATCCCTGCATCGTTCAGCGCATTTCTGACCGGCACTTCCGTCCGGTCCACCAGATCTTTTGTCAGTTCATTGAATTCCGCCCTGGTCAGGGTGTATTCAAAATTGACCGGTTCTCCTTTGGTCATTGTCAGATACGGCAGATAGATCCTGGCACTTTCCAGCCCGGAAAGTTCCTTTTTGCACTGCTCTGCTGCCTCCCTGAGCCGCTGCAGGGCAGATATGTCCTTTCTGACATCCACATTGCTCTGCTTTTTAATGATTCCCAGCAGATGAGTAACGATCCGCTCATCAAAATCGTCGCCGCCCAGATGGTTGTCTCCGTTTGTCGCCAGTACCTCGATCACATCACCGCCGATCTCGATAATGGAAACATCAAACGTGCCGCCTCCCAGATCGTACACCAGGATCTTCTGGGCAGCACCGTTGTTCAGGCCGTATGCCAGAGCTGCACTGGTGGGTTCGTTGATGATCCTTTTCACATTCAGTCCGGCAATGCGCCCCGCATCCTTGGTTGCCTGCCGCTGTACATCATTAAAATAAGCCGGCACTGTGATCACAGCATCGTTCACAGGTTCTCCCAGGTAATTTTCCGCATCCTTTTTCAGTTTGCGCAGGATCATGGAACTGATCTCCTGAGGAGTGTACCGCTTTCCGTCTATGGTTTTGGACCAGTTCGTCCCCATTTGTCTTTTGATGGAGCTGACGGTTCTGTCGCTGTTTACGGCAGCCTGCCGCTGGGCAGCTTCTCCGACCAGCTGCTCTCCCGACCGGGTAAACGCCACAATGCTGGGCGTGGTACGGTTCCCCTTTTCATTCGGTATGATCACCGGCTGGCCGTTTTCTACCACAGCCGCGCAACTGTTTGTTGTTCCCAGATCGATCCCTATTGTCTTGCCCATCTTATTCCTCCGTTTCGAAGGTCAGGGTGAACCCTAACAGTTCCGCCGCCTTCTGGAGCTGAATGTCTTCTTCCCGGGTAATGATTCCGTCTTCATATACTTCTTCAGGAAATTCCACTATATAATCCGGTTCGATTCCCTCATCCTGGATGCAGTTTCCTTTCGGACCGTAGTATTTTTCCGTGGTAAATTTAAGACCGGATCCGTCGATCAGACGGAAAATGCTCTGGACGATCCCTTTTCCGAAGGTTGTTGTCCCTACGATCTGTGCCATATCATAATCCTTCAGCGTCATGGTAAACAGCTCTGCCGCAGAAGCGGTGTTTTCATTTACCAGGATCACGATCGGGAGATCAAGGCAGACCGCGTCGGAATTCTCCGTAAAGATGCCTCCCTGCCGGTCTTCCACAGATACGATCACACCCTCCGGAAGGACCCTGTCGCACATGGCGACGACAGAATCGTAATCTCCTCCCGGATTATCCCGCAGATCCATGATAACGGCGGTCATCCCGGAAGCTTCCAGCGCCTCGATCGCATCCTCAAACTGCTGGACGGTAGTGGTATTGAATTCAGCAATCTGCAGATAACCAACGGTATCGCTGAGCATCTCATAATAGATGCTTTCCGTTTCGATCTCTCTTCTCTCAATCGTCATGGCAAGTTCTTCCCCGCCGCGTTCGATCACGAGATCTACTGTGGTCCCGATTTCTCCACGAACGATGGAAACAAGTTCATCCAGTGTTTCAAAATCCCTGACGCCGTCTGCTTCGACGATCAGGTCTTTGATCTGCACACCGGCTTCCTGCGCCGGGGAGTCCTTGAACACTTTATAGACTTCCACTTTGTTGTCATCGTTCATGACGATCTGTACGCCGATGCCCGCGTAAGCGCCGTTCATCTCTTCCATCAGAGTATCGAACTCTTCTTCGGTGTAGTACTGCGCGTATTTATCACCGATGTTTTCCATCAGGCCTTTTGCCAGGGCATCTTCTATCGTCTGCTCATCCAGATCATTCAGATAATAAGCTTTCAGATAGCTCAGGATCATATCGATCTTTTCCTGATAATCCAGTTCGGCGACGGCTGCTTCCGTCCGGCTGTTGTTGGCTGCGGAAAAGCCCAGGATCCCTGCGCAAAGAAGGATTCCGATCAAGATCCCCAGCAGCACGGTAAAAGCACTTTTCAGCCTGCCCTCCGGAAATAATCTTTTAAACAAAATGTCTTTTCGGCGTACCTTCTTTTTCTCTTCTTCGGCCGTATTGCTATCAAAACAGATGCCGGCTTCAGGTTCACTGACAGTCCGGCTATCTTCTGGTCTTTCCTCTGTATAATCAAGATATAAGCTATCTAATTCTTTATTGTTCATACAGTCTCCTGTGATTTATCAGGGTTATTTTTTCTCCAGGTTTTCTACGTAATTCATGTATTTGGATACCATCAGAGCGATCTTGAAAGTCACTGCATCATCAAAGATCCGCAGGTCCAGCCCCGTGATCTTCTGGATCTTATCCAGGCGGTAAACCAAAGTATTCCTGTGGATATACAGCTGTCTGGAAGTTTCCGAAACATTCAGCGAGTTTTCGAAAAACTTGTTGATCGTTGTCAGAGTTTCCTCGTCAAAATCGTCGATGGAAAAATCACCGAGGATCTCTTTCAGGTACATGTTGCATAAAGGAATGGGCAGCTGATAGATCAGACGTCCGATCCCGAGGCTGGAATAGGAATTGATGTGTTCGTTCGGGAAAAAGATCCTGCTGACTTCCAGTGCCATATTGGCTTCGCGGTAAGACTTGGAAACGTCCTTCAGATCCCTGATGACCGTACCGTAGGAGATATAAGCCTCATCCTTCACGTCCGACTTCAGGACATTGTAAATATTTTTAGCTACTCCTTCCAGCGTCTCCGGGGTATCTTTTTCGGAAACAGTCCTGATCACAACGATATTGTTCTTGCTCAGAGGCGTACAGAACGTCTCTTTATCATTGATGAACAGGTTGCGCACCACATCGATCGCCTCATCCTGGTTTCTCTTCTGCAGCTGAATTATATATACGATCCTCTGCTGTTCGATCTCAATATGCAGTCTCTTGGACCGGTCAAAGATATCCAGCAGCATCAGGTTATCCATCAGAAGGGATTTGAAGAAATTGTCTTTGTCGAATTTCTCCTTGTAAGCGGCAACGATCGTCTCGATCTGGTATCTGGCCATGATACCCACCAGATTGTCTGTTTCACCGGTTCCTGCCACCACCAGAACGTAAACATCCTGTCCGTCGTCTCTGATCTTGAAGAAGGAATTGTTGCGGTCTCTTCCCTGTTCTGCGGACGTAACGGCAAAAGCTGCGATCCGGTCTGAATCTGCAATAAATGATTCATCTGTTCTTGCAGCATACCTGCCGTCAAGATCCAGAATGGCCATCTCTTTGCCGGTAATATTTTTAATATCTTCCAATGCTTTCTGCAGTAATTGGCTTGAAATCATATATGATACCTCAGATTCATTTGCTTGCATGTAACATTTTCTTAATATTTCCTATATTTTACATTATATCTGTGCAAAATGAAAGAGTAAATATCATTTTTTTTGTTGCTTTTTCGTGTTTATTCCCAAATTTTCCTGTCAGAATGACCAATGATCAATTAAAAAAATAATGATTGACATTTTATATCTCTCATTTTATAATGTCTCCTGCGTAAAGGGATATCGCCAAATGGTAAGGCAACGGACTCTGACTCCGTCAGTTCCAGGTTCGAATCCTGGTATCCCTGTAGATTGGCCGGCGGGTTATTCACCCGCCGGTTTTTCTTTTGTTTTCATTGCCGGATCGTCATTTCTCCCCGGATACTCATTTCCATCCTGTCAATGATCCCTTCCCTGGACAGTCCCCGGCTGAAAAGATAATACAGTTTCGCGACTGCCGCTTCTGTCGTAATGTCATATCCGCTGACTGCCCCTGCCGAGCGGAGCTGGGAAGAGGTTTCGTAGGTTCCCAGGGAAACCCTTCCATGAGGGCACTGGGAACAGACGATGATGATGGTTCCGTTCTTTGCCGCCTTTTCTATGATGGGAAGCAGCTGATCCGCATTTCCCGGGATATTGCCGGCTCCGAATGTTTCGATAACGACCCCTTTCAGTTTTTCTGTCATGATCGGATCAAACAGCTCAAATTGGATCCCCGGAAAGACCTTGATGACGCCGATCGGGATTTCCTTCAGAAGCTGAAGGGAAAATGGGCCATCCGGGCTCTTAAGGAGCCCCTCCTCCCGGAACCGGATCTCGATCCCGGCTTCCGCAAGGGGAAGATAGTTCGGTGAATCAAACGCGATCAGATCGTCCGCGGAGAATTTGGAAGAACGGTTGCCTCTTAAAAGCTTTCCACCGAAATACAGGCAGACTTCATGGATCCTGTCATCAGCAGCCAGGAGAAGGGCTGTGATCAGGTTGTCCCTCGCATCGTTGCGGATCTCGCACAGAGGGATCTGCGAGCCAGTCAGGATCACGGGCTTTGTATTGTTTTTCAGCATGAAGGAAAGGGCGGATGCCGTATACGCCATGGTATCGGTTCCGTGCAAAACGATAAATCCGTCATAGACTGCATAGTTCTGCGCGATCATCTGTCCGATCTCATTCCATTCTCTGACCGCAATATTGGAAGAATCCAGCAGCGGATCCATATCTATGATTTCCCACAGAGGCATTTCCCCTGCATAAAGCTCCGGGATCTCTTCCAGCTGCCTGTGAAAACGTTCTTTCTGCGGAGAAAGTCCATGATCGGTTTTCTGCATGCCGATCGTCCCGCCTGTATAGATGATCAGGATCTTTTTCTGTTTTTTCATTTCTGTTACTCCTTATTATGAAACCTGCAACAAATCGTGAGGTATGCGTGATTTTGCCATAACTCCATGTAACGAATGAGGAGGTATGCGCGATTTTTCAGCCGATCGTCCACTGAAAATCGCGCATACCTCTTAATTCGCTGCAAGATCAGGAATTGCATACAAAAAACAGGTGCCCCTGAGGGCACCTGCCGTAATATGTCATTCTTCTATATCTTCGATGTAATACAGGAATATCCAGCCATGGTGACCCTCATAGGAGGTATAAGCCCAGACGGCTCCATTGTAGTCATCCGTATAGTAGGCTTCCACCGAAAGCTCTGTTCCTTCCGGAACCGGTCCGAATGTGCTGTAATAACTTCCCGGACCCGTTCTTAACTCATTGTAAAATTCTGTATAGCCGATCGTGACCGTCTCGGGAGTCTCAAGCAGAGTTTCCGGTGCCTGAACTCTTGCGTTTCCGTCAACTTTGGTATACTCCAACCAGATCCAGCCGTCTTCTCCATCATAGGAAGTATGGCCCCATCCTCCGTCGACTTCGGAGATATGTACCTTTTCATCAGACGGAATATACAAAAGTCCTGTGCCGTTCGGAACATCCTTCATGGAAAGCGCATCCCCGTCTGCATAGATCCGGATATCAAATTCCGGTCCGGGATCTGCAGGCGTCTCCGGCTCCGTCGTCGGAGCTTCCGTTGTTGTCGGAGCTTCTGTTGTCGGCTCCGGCGTTGTGGTCTCCGGTTCCGGTGTGGTCGGTTCCGGCGTTGTGGTCTCCGGCTCCGTAACAGTCTGCGTCGTGTTAAAGAAGTTGGTTCCCAGCAGGCTGTTCACCTTGTCACGGAAGAACAGCAGCGCCACTGCCACAAGACAGAGGATTACTAAAATAACGATCAGTGTAATGATCAGACCTGTATGTTTCTTTTTCTTTCCGTCGTCGCCTGATCCGCCGTCCTTGATGGTGCCCAGGATCTCGTCAATGCCTGCTTTCTCATCTTTTGCCTGTTCGGATCCTTCGGCATCTTCCTTTGCCTTTTCTTCAGTTTCTTCTGCTTCTGCAGTTTCGCCTGTGCTTTCCTGCTCTTTTGCAGCTTCTTCCTCATGAGGCTTTATGACGTCCATTGGAGGAACAACCGGAACTTCTTCTTCGGGAAGTTCTTCTTCCTGCTCTTTTTCTTTGCCGCCTTCTCCCTTGATAAAATCAGTGAGATCCAGCTCATCCCCCGCAAAATCCGCAAAGGAATGGTCGGAAGCCGTACTTTTTGCCGGTTCGCTTTCCTCGACGGAAGTCACATGCATGACCCTGCTGTCCGGATATTCCGGTTCCTCTGTAACATATTCTCCTGAATAAACGGACGCTTCCTCCGGCATCAGAGTACGCAGGACACTGGAAAAGCTGGAAGCCGCTCCCGGCTCCGCATCCTTTGGCTGGTAAAACTGATAATAGCTCATGAGGAGCCACAGGAAATACGGGATCGGTTCCATCGCAAACAGGGGAAGTCCGTTGGCGCTCAGGGTGTTGACCGAATTTGTGATATTTCCGAGAGTATAGGCAAGAGTGTAATTGACCGCTACAGGACTGATCCCGAGTTTCCGGGAAATACTGTTGATCGGATACCCTTCCCCCCACAGGATGGCGCACGCCCTCTGGTTGTCCGGAAGACTTCCCAGCACTGCTTCCAGGCACTCCTGTATATAATCCGGGGACATATTCGCGCTCATATTGATCTGCGGATCATAATCCGCAGCCGGTGAGATCTCTCCGAGATTGATCGCTTCCGCAGGAACCCGTTCATTAAAGACACCCGCCTCGCTCAGCCTGGAGATGCAGGTGTTTTTACATACTTCATTGGCCCAGAGCAGAAACTTGGAAGTGTCCTCCAGAGAATCCAGATGATCAAAAATAAAAACATAGGCATCCCGGATTGCCCGGTCCGCTTCGTTCTTATTGCGCATAAAAGCATTTGCTTCCTTGCTGAACAGCTGGATCGTGTTGTCATAAATAAACTTTATGGCACTCTGGCTGCCCTGCTGTGCATCATAAATGCTGTCTGTAAAATCAATAATAGCCATGATTTCCCCTTTGTCTGTTGTATCTTTATCAATAAAACTCTGACACTTTAACAGATTACATTATAATATATCAGCCCGAAAATTCAACCGCCCGGGTGAAAATACAGGTTTACCACCGGTGTGTATGCAGTTGTCCGAACGGTTCCAGTTCCTGAAAACGATCCTGCCGCAGTGCTTCATAGAGGATGATAGCGGCAGAGTTGGACAGGTTCAGGCTCCTTTGTCCGGCTGCCATGGGAATCCGGATGCAGGTATCCCTGTTCTCCAACAGGATTTCCTCCGGGATCCCCGCACTTTCCTTTCCGAACAGGATATAATCCCCATTCCGAAAATCCGCCTTGTCATAGACCTTCTGTGCTTTTGTGGTAGCCATCCAGATCCTGTGTTTCTCCGGAACTTTGATTCCGGAAGGAACAAGACCTTCAGGATCCTCTCCAGGATATTCGGTGGAACGAAGCGTCTCTTCCGGGAAACGAATGTCCTTCACATGTTTCCACACGAAATCCCTCCAGCTGTCATACACCGTGACATCCAGTTCTGACCAGTAATCCATCCCGGCACGCCTGAGATTCTTATCATTCAGGATAAAGCCCATAGGCTCTATCAGATGCAGCCTGCTGCCGGTCACCAGGCAAGTCCTTCCGATATTTCCCGTATTGGACGGGATCTCCGGCTCCAGAAGAACAATATTGAACATTTTATTCTTTCACCTTAATTCTGCGTACGTCACGCCGGCATCGCCGTCGCCGTACTCTGCTTCATAACATTTTTTTACTCTTTTATCCCTGCGCAGCTTCTGCCTGACTGCATTACGCAGTACGCCGGTTCCCTTTCCATGGACGATGCGGACTTTCTCCAGATGCGCCATGCAGGCGTCATCAAGATACTTATCCAGTTCTGTCAGGGCATCATCTGCATTCATGCCCAGGAGTTTAATCTCCGTGGATACTCCCATGGCCTTGGAATATTGGATCTGTCCGGTTCCCGTCCTCGTTCCCCTGGCAAATCTGGGCCCGGCCGCTTCTTCTGCCGGTGCATCCAGGATCTCAAGATCACTTACGGGAACATCCATATTCATCGCCCCCAGCTGGACGTTGACTTTTCCTTTGCTGTCCGGAGAGGAAACGGCTGTACCTTCCATGTTCATGGAAAGCACCCGTACAAATGTCCCCTGCCGGATCTCTTCCGCCTTTGCTTTCTTTTTGGCCTGCACCTTGACACCGCCCAGATCGCCCAGACCGTCAAGAGCTTCCTTCATCTGTTTCCCCAGTTGGGTCCTGGTCCGTTCCAGGGCGGAAAGGTTGGCTCCGCTCGAAACCTTCCGGATATCTCTTATGGTGATATCCGCATATTCCTTGGCCTGCCGGAGCACATCCGCGGCTTCGCTTTTTGCATCCCTCAGGATATCGTTTTTCTTTTTCTCCAGTTCGGCTTTTTCTTTTTCCAGAGACAGTCTCAGTTTCTCAGCTTCCAGAAGAGCCGCGTCTGCCCGGCTTCTTTCCAGTTCCGCATTTTTCTTGTTGATCTCGATATCCGCCAGCACATCTTCGAATGCGATGCTGCTGTTATCCAGCCTTGCCCTGGCATCTTCGATCAGCCGTTCATCCAGCCCCAGTTTTCCGGATATGGCAAAGGCATTGCTCTTTCCCGGCAGACCGATCAGTAGTTTATAGGTCGGACGCAGAGTCTCCACATCAAACTCGCAGCAGGCGTTCTGCACGCCCTTTACAGACATGGCAAAAACCTTTAGTTCCGCATAATGGGTTGTGGCCATACATTTTGCCCCGAACTGGTTCAGCCGGGTGAGGATCGACTGGGCCAGGGCAGCTCCTTCCGTCGGATCCGTTCCCGAGCACAGCTCATCCAGAAGCACCAGGGACTCCGCATCCGCCTTCTCCAGGATCCGGACAATGTTCTTCATATGGGAAGAGAAGGTGGACAGGTTCTGCTCGATGGACTGCTCATCACCGATATCCGCGTAAACCTCCTCAAACACACACAGGCTCGAGCCATCCAGCGCAGGGATATGCATACCGGCCTGCCCCATCAGACACAGAAGCCCTGTGGTCTTAAGGGATACCGTTTTTCCACCGGTATTGGGGCCGGTCACGATCAGCATGTTAAAGTCTTTTCCCAGCTCCAGGTCGATCGGAACGGCTGTTTTTGCCGGGATCAGCGGGTGTCTCGCTTTTTTGAGTTCAATGTATTTTTCTTCATGGAAATCCGGCGCATTGCCTTTGATGCTCTCGGAAAACCTTGCTTTTGCAAAGATAAAATCCAGTTCCGCAAGCAGTTTGAAATCCAGCTTCAGCATCTCGGATTTTCCTGCTGCCATGGCAGACAGATGGGATAAGATCACCTGGATCTCCTCTTCCTCCGCCAGGTGCAGTTCCTTCAGATCATTGTTCAGCTTTACAACTGCCATCGGTTCGATAAAGACCGTTGAGCCGGAACCGGACTGATCGTGCACCATGCCCGGCACGTGGGCCCGGTGTTCCTGTTTCACCGGGATACAGTATCTGCCGTTTCGCATGGTCACCACACTGTCCTGCAGATAAGTCTTCATGGATGCGCTGCTGACCATATTGCTGAGGGTTTTCTGGATCTGCATCTTGGTCAGGTTCTGCCGCCTTCTGATATCCTTCAGTTTCGGCGATGCATCGTCCGCGATCTCATCAATGCCGATGATACATCGTTTGATCTCATTATTCAGCAGATCACAAGGATCAATGGAATCATAATAGACCGTAAGGGAATCCACAGGAGTTTCATCGTTTTCAGGTTCCAGGAACCTTCTGACAGAAGAAGCGCAGTCCAGGACCCTGGAAATATGCAGCAGATCCTCGCACACCAGGATACTTCCTATATCCAGCCGCATGACAGCCGGCCTGATATCGATCAGCTGGCCGAAGGAAGGCCCCTGCTTTTTCCGGAGTCTGGTTACCGCATCCGTTGTCTGCAGCTGGGCAGTCCGGATCTGTTCCGCGTCATTCATGGGAAGAAGCCGGCGGCACATCTGCGCCCCGGCTTCCGAGCCGGCCTGTTTTGCCAGCAGTTCCACGATCTTATCATATTCCAGTGTATGAAGTACTTTCTCGTTCATACGGTCTCCCTATTCGATAAGCTGTTCGACAGCAATTTCCTCTCTGCATGTATAATCTGCAATTTTCTATCTCGCCTGCATCCTTTGTGCCGCTGTCCAAAAAGCTCAGGAGGCTAACACCCGCATAGCCCTAGCCTCGTCGTCCTTCGCTTGCGTCGTTCCCTGCGCTTCGCTCCGGGCCGCCGTCAGACTCAGGGCTGCCTTGGCAACGGCTATAGCGGCCACGCCTATTCGCTTTTGGGATAGTGGCGCAAAGAATGCAGGAAGATATAAAACTTCAAATGATCACATGGTCGGACGGAGATTGCTGTCAAACAGCTTATTGAATCCCATCCAACCGTTCCCCGCACCCTGTACCAGGGATACATTCTCCAGAATCTCCGTAAAGGCTTCCAGTTTCGCGTCTGTATTGTCTGCGAAATTAAGTGCTGCTGCTTCTATGAGCGCCGGTTTCTTGGGGGAACCGAACTCATATTCTCCGTGATGCGCCAGGATGCAGTGCTTCAGCTGATTGGCCTTGACCGCCGGAAATCCCTTGATGCGGGCAATCTTTTCATCGATCATTTCTACTCCCATGACAATATGTCCCAGAAGCTGCCCTTCATCGGTGTAATCATTTGCCGGAAAATCCGACAATTCCCGGACTTTTCCGATATCATGGCATAAAGCGGCGCAGATCAGAAGATCATGGTCCAATTTCGGATAGGCCTTGCAGTAGAACGCGCAGAGGTCACATACGGCCAGAGTATGCTGCAGGAGTCCTCCTATGAAACCGTGATGGATGGTCTTGGCCGCGGAATGTGCCTTGAACGCGCTGATAAACGCCTGATCTTCCACAAACAGGCTGTCCATCAAAAGCCTGAAATACGGTGTCTTGACAGAATCCACATGGGCAAGGAGTTCCTTGTACATGGACTCAATATTCCGGGAAGAAACCGGCAGATAATCAGACTGGTCCACAGATTCCGGATTGGCTCTCCTTGCCCTGTCGATCGACATCTGCAGCGCTCCGTTGAACACGCTGATCCTGCCGTGGACTTCCACGAAATCATTGACATCAAAATCCCCGATCCCCATGGAATTGGGGTCCCAGATCTTGCAGCTGAGCGTTCCGGTCCTGTCGGACAGCAACACATTTTCATAGTCCTTGCCGTTTTTGGTCTGGGCCATGTTTTTCTGCTTGCACAGATAGATCCCGGTAACATTGTCACCGTCATGCATATCATTGATAAATCTCATATAAGTCCCCTTATAAAATGTCTGATACGGCTTAAGGCTTCTTTCAATTCTGCCAGGGAGTAGGCGTAGGAAATCCTGATAAATCCTTCTCCGCAGCTGCCGAATGCGGTTCCCGGCACCACAGCAAGCTTTTCAGATTCCAACAGCCTGGTGGCAAATTCATCCGATGTCATATTAAGAGACCGGATGGAAGGGAATACATAGAATGCGCCGAATGGTTCAAAGCAGTGAAGTCCCATATCATTAAGCTCATTCACCACATATCTGCGGCGCTGGTTATAAGATTCCCTCATCATGGCGATATCTTCATCCCCGTACCGTAAAGCTTCCAGCCCGGCATACTGGGATGTGGTTGGCGCGCACATGATCGCGAACTGATGGAGCTTTACCATCTGCGTAATGATCTCCCTGGGTCCTGCGGCAAATCCCAGTCTCCATCCGGTCATCGCGTAAGCCTTGGAAAAGCCATTGATAATAACCGTCCGCTCCTGCATTCCGGGAAATGCCGCGATCGTTGCATGTTCTCCGGAATAAGTCAGTTCCGCATAGATCTCGTCAGTGATCACGAGGAGATCCTTTTCCAGACAGATCTTCGCGATCGGTTCCAGATCTTCCCTTGTCATAATGGCACCGGTAGGATTGTTCGGGAAAGCCAGCATCAGGACTTTCGTCCTGTCCGTAATGGCTCCCAGAAGTTCTTCCGGAGTCAGTTTAAACTCATTCTTTTCCTGCAGCGGGATCGTCACCGCCTTTGCTCCCGTCATGACAGCGCAGGGCACATAGGACACATAGCAGGGTTCCGGGATGATCACCTCATCGCCCGGATCCAGGATCGCCCGCATCGCCATGTCGATGGCCTCGGATCCTCCTACTGTGATAAAGGTCTCTGTCCTGGGGTCGTATTCCAGGCCATGCCGTCTCTGATAATAAGCTGCCACCTCCCGTTTGAGTTCCGGCATGCCGGCGTTGGATGTGTAAAAGGTCCTTCCCTTTTCCAGCGAATAAATGCCGGCTTCCCGGATATGCCACGGAGTATCAAAATCCGGTTCGCCTACACCAAGAGAGATCGCATCCGGCATCTCCGCTACAACATCAAAAAATTTTCTGATACCAGACGGCTGCATCTGTCTGGCCACTTTGGAAATTGGATCTCTCATATGGACATTTTCTCCCTGCAGTCTTTTCTGACCGCTCCGAGAACGGTACCGTAGTCTTTATAACGCTTCATAATAAAATGTGTCGCTGTTCCCGTAACATGTTCGATGGGACTAAGTTTACTGGAGACAAAATTGGCAACCTGCCGCATGGTCTTTCCTTCCAGCATCAGCAGGAAATCATATCTTCCGGAGATCAGGTAGCAGGACTTTACTTCATCAAACATATAGAAACGCTCCGCGATCGTGTCAAACCCCAGATCCCTGGAGGTATTGACATTGACTTCGATCAGGGCATCCACCATTTCTTCATTCGTATTATCCCAGTTGATCAGCGTATAATACCCGCAGATGATCCCTTCTTTTTCCAGGTCCGCGATCTCATTTGCCACCGCTGTCTCTTCCGCTCCCAGCATGACAGCCAGATCCTTAAGTTCAATACGGCTGTTATTCCGGATCAGTCTCAATAGTTCGTCTCTCAGCATTCTCACACCTCATTCTTTGTATTTTGCATGTCCAGCCTCTGCCGCTTTGGCGGCGTCAGGAATCTGATCCTGTCTCCCAGGAACACGACACGCCTGTTTTTTTGTGTTAATTTACCAATGATAGCAGATTGCTCCGGGATGCACAAGACAGTGTCTTTCAGCGCTTCTTCTTTCTCTTCCTCCCAGATCAGGAGCCAGGCTCCTTCCGATGAGGTTTCCAGAGGATCTTCCCGGTATCGTTCGCAGATCTCCGTAACCTCCTGCGACACCGGAACGGTTTCCAGATCCACTTCACACCCGACGGTTTTTCCTGTCCAGGTGAAATCATCTTTCTGCAGTTCTTCACAGGCTTTCCACAAAGCTCCGAAAAGACCGCCCTCGCCGATCGGGGTGAAATAAAAACCATCCGGGATCTTACCGCCGGATGGCATGATCTCCTGTTCCCGGACCGCTTTCGCGCCCAGTCCCTTGCATCTTCTGATAAAATATCCGGAGAATCTGTTCTCCAGTTCTTTTCTGTGTTCCTCCAGAAGTCTCAGAGCAGTCTGCGCTCCGAGTACTCCCAGGACTGCAATCCGTATCATATGTGTTTTTGTCCTTCCGGGCAGTATTCCCTGAGAAAACATTCCCCGCAGGCAGGTTTCCTGGCAGTACAGATGGTCCTGCCATGGGCTATGATCTGGATATTCCACAAGATCCAGTGATCCTTTGGAAGGACCGCTTCCAGATCATGCTCTACTTTCTCCGGATCTTCCTGCTTAGTCAGCCCAAGCTTTCTGGAGATCCTTCCTACGTGGGTATCTACTACGATGGAAGGGATGTCATAAATATTGCCCCTTATTACATTGGCGGTCTTTCTTCCGACGCCCGGCAGTTCTGTCAGTTCCTCGATGGATGAAGGGATCTTTCCTCCATGTTTTTCCAGGAGCATGTTGGCACAGGCAATGATATTTTTCGCTTTGTTATGATAAAATCCTGTGGAATGGATATCCTGCTCCAGTTCTTTCAGATCAGCCTCAGCAAATGATCTCAGGTCCGGATATTTGACAAACAGATCCCTGGTAACCAGATTGACCCTGGCATCCGTACACTGTGCCGACAGAATGGTGGCAATCAGAAGCTGCCAGGCATTTCCGTAGTCCAGCCAGCATTTTTTCTGAACACTGTAGTGTTCATCGAGTTTTTCCAGTATATTCCGGACCCTTTCCTGTTCCTTTCTGTTCAAAGAATGATACCTCCCGCGATTACCATATCCCCGTCATAGATCACCAGGCTCTGTCCCGGGGCCGGAGCCCTGACAGCCTGGTCAAATCTCACTTCCAGTGTTCCATCCGGAAGCATGCTGGCCGTTCCCGGCTCTTCCTTTGTGGAATAGCGCACCTTTGCGCTGACCCGCATGGAATTTCCCGGCAATTCTTTCAGACTTACAAAATTCACATTGCCGGCTCTTACTGTATCTTTGTAAAGTCCTTCGTCGGGACACAGGACAACCTGATTGGTATCGATTCTTTTTTCGCAGACATACAGTGGTTCCGCCAGGGAAAGACCAAGCCCCTTTCTCTGACCGATGGTATAATGGATCAGCCCTTTATGCTGCCCCAATACCCGCCCGTTCAGATCAACGAAGTCCCCTGGGATCAATCCCGGCACGGCAGACAGATCCGCTCCTTCCCCGGCATTCTTCAGGACCTTTTTTTCTATGTAGGCGGCGTAATCCCCATCAGGGATGAAGCAGATGTCCTGGCTGTCCGGAGCGCCTGCATTTTTCAGTCTGGCTTCTCTGGCGATCTCCCGGATCTCCGGTTTATGAAAAGCTCCCAGAGGAGTGATCAGCCTGGAGAGCATTTCCTGGGACAGACCATACAGCATATAACTCTGATCCTTTGCCTCATCTTTTCCTTTTTTCAGAAGATATCTTCCGGACTCTTCCTGATATTCAATCACAGCATAGTGCCCGGTTGCCACCTTTGTACATTCCAGTTTTTCGGCAGCCCGGAAAATCTGCGGCAGTTTTGTATGGGCGTTGCAGAACACGCATGGATTGGGAGTGGCGCCTTCCAGATAAGTTTTCGTAAAGTATGCCTCTACTTCCTCCTCAAACTGTTTCCTGACATCCAGGATCGTAAAGTCGATCCTGAGTCTTCTCGCAGCTTCCCTTGCATACCAGATACTCTGAGGCAGTTTTCCATTGGAGAGTTCCTCCGGCGTCATGCCGGCATCATTCATTCTCAGAACAGCTCCTTTTACCGTATACCCTTCCTTTTGCAGGAGCAGCGCAGCAACAGAGGAATCTACGCCTCCGCTCATCGCTACCAGTACCGGTCCAGCGATTTCTTTTTTCATAAGCGGTCTCCATTCTGTATGAATTTCTATACAGTCATAGTTTCTTTCAGTATATCAAAAAAGTCTGATAAAGTCTCTTTAATTTCTTCAAAACAGGAAGGCGGTTCCACCGGCTGATAGATGAAAAAGCCTTCATTTATGTTGTATTTCATTTTGTCAGCATTTTTCCGCACGGCATCCAGCAGCAGATAGGAATCCACCGGCGCACCTTTCAGCATCGTGATCCGAAATGCCTTGACAGGCTTTTTCCCTGCAGTCTTTACAGCAGAGCCTATCGTGGGATCCGGTCTGGCGCCTACGATCTCGGTGATGTAAGTCTCATGTGCTCTTGCCTTAAGGTATGCAACGTTGATCAGATTGTCCGTTGCCCTCGGGATCTGCCCAAACCGGTCTTCCAGTTCTCTCCGGATCTCTTCCGCGTCTTCCTGGTCCGTGATCCCGGAGATCTTCTTGTACATATTCAATTTTTCAAATTCATCCGTAATGTAGGAAGAAGGAATAAAACCGTCAATATCCAGGTCGATGGTTGTTTCAAAATCTTCACGGACCGTTTCCCCTTTCAGGGCGGAAACTGCTTCATTCAGCATTTTACAGTACAGTTCGTAGCCGACAGCCTCCATATGGCCTGACTGTTCCGCGCCCAGGACATTTCCGGCTCCCCGGATTTCCAGATCCCGCATGGCGATCCTGATACCGCTTCCCAGATCTGAGAATTCGCGGATCGCTCTCAGCCTTTTTTCTGCCACTTCCCGGATCAGTTTGTCCTTTTTGTACATCAGGAAAGCATAGGCGATCCGATTGGAACGTCCGACCCTGCCCCTTAACTGGTACAGCTGGGACAATCCGTAATTGTCCGCATCATGAATAATAATAGTGTTGACATTCGGGATATCCAGGCCCGTTTCAATAATGGTCGTCGAGACCAACACATCGATGGAGCCGTCGATGAATTCAAACATAATGTCTTCCAGTTCCCTGCTGGCCATTTTTCCGTGGGCATAAGCCACATGGACATTGGGAACCAGTTTTCGGATCCGGTCCGCCACCAGGTCGATATTATTAGTCCTGTTATAAACATAATAGACCTGTCCGCCCCTTGCGGTCTCCCTGAGGATCGCCTCCCGGACAGCTTCTTCCGAATATTCCATTACATAGGTCTGGATGGGAAGCCGGTCCACAGGCGGTTCCGTCAGGACACTCATATCCCGGATCCCGCTCAGGCTCATGTGGAGCGTCCGGGGGATCGGGGTCGCGCTCAAAGTGATCACGTCGATGTTCTTTTTGATCTGTTTGATCTTTTCCTTATGGGTAACGCCAAAGCGCTGCTCTTCATCAATAACCAGCAGGCCGGGGTTCTTGAACCGGACATCCTTGGACAGCAGCCGGTGGGTTCCCACAACGATATCCGCCATGCCTGATGCCAGGTCCCTTATGATCTCTTTCTGTTCTTTGGCAGAAGCAAACCGTGACAGCATCCGGATCGTCACCGGATAGTTTTCCAGACGCCGGACCAGGGTATTATAATGCTGCTGTGCCAGGATCGTAGTGGGGGTCAGGAAAGCAGCCTGCTTTCCATCCTGTACGGCTTTAAACGCCGCCCGGATGGCAATCTCCGTTTTTCCGAATCCCACGTCGCCGCAGATCAGCCTGTCCATGATCTTGCCTGACTCCATGTCGGCTTTCACATCTTCAATCGCGTTCAACTGATCCTGTGTCTCTTCATATTCAAAGCTATCCTCAAATTCCTTCTGCCAGACGGTATCCTTACTGTAACAGAAGCCGTTGTGAAGCTGTCTCTGGGCATATAGTTCCACCAGATCCCTGGCAATATCCCTGACAGCAGTCCGGACCTTTTCCTTGGTGTTGGTCCATTCCTTTCCCCCCAGCCGGTTCAGTCTGGGTTTTGCGGCTTCGCTCCCCGCATATTTCTGGATCTTGTCAAACTGAGTCGCCAGTACATACAGGCTTGCATTCTGGGCATAACCGATCTTCATATAGTCTTTTTCGATCCCGTCCACCCGGATTCTTTCGATGCCCTGATAAACGCCGACGCCATGCTGTTCATGAACGACGTAATCTCCGGGGTTCAGATCCGTAAATTCCCGGATCGGGTCACCGGAATATCTCTTCCGTCTTTTCCGGTTCTTTCTGGTTCCGAAAATATCCACCTCCGTAATCATGGAAAAGCGGATATCCGGATATTCAAACCCGATCCTGGCCTGACCTGTTTCCACACGGATTTCCGATCCCGGTATCTTATGTGCCGGATCTGCCTCAACAACGCCGATGGTGACTCCGTTTTCTGCCAGGTTGCGGATCATGTTGGTCCTTCTTACCTCACTGGCGCATTCCAGGATCACAGTGTATCCGTCCTTGCGGTATTTCTTCAGGTCTTCCGTCAGATCCAGAAATCTTCCGTTATAGGAAGGAATATTGCGGGCATTGATCCGCACTGCCCGGAAGGGAGAGATCTCCTGAAGCGTCTCGCCCAGCGAAGAAAGAATCAGACTGGAGGTCCGGGTCACCTTGCGGAAGACTTCCATGGCCTTTTCCACTTTATCAGCTGTCACATCTTCCGTGATATCCGAAAGATCTTCCTGCGCTGCCATCAGAGGATTCATGCCCAGGATATTTTTGATCACTGCTGCCGGCTCATACAGGACAAACAGCGTTTTTTTGCCTGCAAAATAATCCAGCAGCGTACTCTTTTCACTTTCGGGATCCAGGGGCATATCTCCGCCCGGAAAGATCACTGCTTCCTCGGCCTGCTCCACAGATCTCTGGCTGGTTACATCGATCAGCTTTACTGAATCTGCTTCGTCTCCGAAGAAGTCGATCCGGTAAGGCGCTTTTGTGGCATAGGGGTAGATATCTACGATACTGCCGCGAATCGAGAATTCCCCATGTCCGGTGACTTGCGTCTCATGCGTATATCCGAGACTGACCAGTTTTTCAGCAAGTTCCTGCCTGTCCACAGTATCTCCGGGACGGATCACGATCACTTCATCCCCGATCCTGGAAACAGGACACAGCTCTTCATAGAATGCATCCAATGTGGTCACGATCGTACATTTTTTGTCTTCACAGATCCTGCGGAGGACCCTGGAACGCTGTTCGGACAGATAGCTTCCCTGAATATCTGCCTTATGGAACAAAGGATCCAGCGCCGGATACAGCAGCACCTCTTTTTCATATGCCGCATAACTGCCCATGATCTCGGAGGTATTCACTTCATCCCGGGCGATCAGGACGGTATATGCAAAATCCTGTGCCAGTTCGCTGAGCATATGCTCCGTCTGGGAAGGAACGCACCCTTCCAACTGGACACACCTTTCCCTGTCCAGATCCTGCTTCACGATTTTCAGCTGTGGTATCCTGTCAATGATCTTCATGAATTAAAATGGTTCATGGCATGATCGGCTCCATTCTCGATCACGTCCCTGGCTGCCAGGGCAGCTCTTTCATAAGCTGCCTCAATTAACTTTTTTTCTTCCCCTTCCGGCCTGCTGAGCACATAATCCGCCATATCCATGTATTCCGGCGGTTTTCCGATTCCGATCCGGATGCGGACGAAATCCTGCGTCCCGATCATCTTGATGATATCCTTCATCCCGTTATGCCCGCCGGCAGATCCGCTTTTCCGGATCCGGATTTTCCCCGGCTCCAGATCGGAATCATCGTAGATCACGATCAGATGCTCTTTGTCGATCTTATAAAAATGCATCAGTGACTGAACTGCCTGTCCGCTGAGATTCATAAACGTCTGGGGCTTGGCCAGGATCACTTTTTCTTTTCCCGCAGCGCCTTTGCCATAATGGGACTTATGGAGCGCCCGGTTCACTTTGATCGAAAGCATGGATGAAAGAATGTCTATACAATCAAACCCTGCATTGTGCCTTGTATGCCGGTACTGCTCTGTAGGGTTGCCCAATCCTGTTATCAGATACATGAGATTCCTCTTTTCGCAAAATAATATCGATTTATTATACCTCAATCTTCCCGCTTTAAAAAGCACTGCCAAATTATAATGTGACATTTTGTCCGATTTTCTTTTTTTAATATTCATTTAGTTCATCGTTGTATTTTTGAGATACAAGTGTTATATTGTTAACAAAATAAAGAAAAGTGTTTATTTGCTATCTTACGGGACTTTCTTTGAGCAACACAGAAGGAGTTTTTTTATGAATATAACAGATGTGAATGTAAGGCTTATCAAAAAGGAAGGAAAAATGAAAGCGGTGGCTTCGATTACGATCGATAATGAATTTGTTGTTCACGACATCAAGATCATCGACGGCGAAAAAGGTTCTTTTATTGCTATGCCGAGCCGCAAAGCACAGGACGGCGAATATCGTGATATCGTTCACCCGATCAATCAGGAGACACGTTCATTCCTTCAGAATCTCATTCTGAACAAATATGAAGAAGTCGCCTCACAGGCTGCTTCCGAATCCGACTTGTAAATAACAAACGTGGGTTGTAAAAACATCAAAAGGGCGTGTGAAAAAACGAAAGTTTTTTCATGCGTCCTTTCTTTTTTGTTAAAAACATTGCCATTTCTATAAAAAAGGGTATAAATCCCCTTACCCCATAAGATTATGATGTTGATATCTTATGAAGCTGCTATTGCCCTCTTCTGTTTGTTGTAAAATTTATAGAGATTCTGCCCAATAGAAACAAGCAAAACTTCAAGCCGGACAGATTTAATGCCTCTGCGTACGATCCGTTTATACCAGCGGTCATTTTTCATGATCCCAAAAGTACCTTCTGCCTGTATGGAACGGTTCATCCTGAGAAGGGCCCCATGGATGCTCTCCAGGTTATTTATAACCTCCTGATGCATGGCGGTAAGCTCCCGGTTGATCCTTACAGTACGGTCCTGATCGCTCTTTTTGCATTTTTCCGAATAAGGACATCCGGAACAGTCCTCACACCGGTATACTTCTTCCTGCCTGCCATAAGCGTTCCCTCTCACATGCTGGCGGTATTCAAGATGGAAGGCTTTTCCATTCGGGCACCGCATGACCCCGTCAGAGTCGATTGGGAAGTTCACGGCCCGGAACGGGTCCTCATGGTACTTCTGGTCGTTTGTTTCCTTCTGGAACATGGGGAATTTCATGTATTTTTCCATCCCGTTCTGTTCACAGAAGATATAATTGTTGTAAGAGCCATATCCTGCATCTGCGACAGGGTACTTCGGATAAAAACCGTAGGTCTCCCGGAACTTATCCATCAGCGGGATAAAACAGTCCGTGTCCGACCGGTACTGGTTCACGTCAACCACGGCGATATATTCATCCGCGACCCCGATCTGGACATTATACGCAGGAAGCAGCTGGTCATTCCCCATATAATCTGTCTTGATCCGCATGAAGGTGGCGGAATGGTCTGTTTTTGAGTAGCTGTTCCGCCCTTCCCCGCATATATGGATCTTTTCCACGTATTCCTCCAGCTTTTGTGCATACTTCACGAGTTCCTCATAGTGGCGCTGCTGGAACGTCTTGTGATGGCCCCTGCCATGTTGGAACCGTGCTTCGTCCAACTGCCATAGTTCCGCATATCTCTCTGCGGTTTCCCTGAGATACTCCGGCGCATACTCTGTGTTGATACATAGCTTCGTCCCCGTATACGATAGTTCTTCATTGATGGCCCGGAACAGTGCTGTGATCTTGTCGAACAGACGGTACCTGGATTTCTCTGTTGCCTTTTTCCATACCCACGTATACTTGTTTGCAGCTGCTTCAAACTTGGAGCCATCAATGTACAGGTGCTGAAGATCCACGTGTTCTGTTTCGAAGATTTTCCGGTTAATGTCGTTGAATATTTCTTCGATGGAATCGGCGAGCACTTCATTTATGAAGTAGCCGAAGGTTCGGTAGGATGGGGCCTGATGCTCCATAAGATACATGAAACGGAGATTCACCCTGCACTGATCCTCCAGTTCACGTAAAGAGATGTAGCCATTCGTCATGAATCCGAACAGCACTGTTTTCAACATGCTGACCGGGTCATACCTGAATCTGCCCGTATAGTGTTTCGGGATGTTTTTCAGATATTTCTCCAGTTCGATCCCTCCCATGAATCGATCAAAGGTCAGCACTGGATCACAGATGTCCAGATAATCCTGAATAAGCATTGGCAAAACTGCCTGTTTAGGGTTAAAATGAAACTTGTTATTATTATTCATCGCAAGTTTAATTTTAACACAAAAGAAGGATCTTGGGTGTTTTTAAACCCTCGATCCTTCTTTGTTTTTTAGGCTATGCTTTTTTCACAGCCCCTTTTACATTGCAATGCGTCAAAGGAGTGCATTTCCTAGGCTCTTATGTTATAGTCTTCGATCAGCTCCTTGATCCTCGGAGCCGGATCGAGAAGATCCGCAATAGAGGTATCATGGTTCAACGTATCGACCAGATAGGAAATATACTTGTACATATCAACACTGATATAGTAATCCCGCGCCAGTAGTTCCGGAGTCTGATAAGTCAGATTCGTGGTAAGGATCTTATCAAATATCCCCTCCTCAAAAGCCTGGTCAAACTTTTCCATTCCGTTGGTAAACAGTCCGAATGTAGAGAAGATAAACACTCTCTTGGCTCCTCGTGCCTTCAGGTCCTTCGCTGTATCGATCATACTGCCGCCGGAGGAGATCATGTCGTCCACCACGATCACATCTTTGCCGGCAAGATCGGCACCCAGGTATTCATGGGCAACGATTGGATTCATGCCGTTGACGATCTTGGAATAATCACGTCTCTTGTAGAACATTCCCATATTGATTCCCAGCACACTGGCAAAGAATACGGAACGCTCGATGGCACCTTCGTCCGGGGAGATCATCATCAGATGATCTGCATCAAACCCGATGTCATTGACATGCTGGCACAATGCCTTCAAAAACTGATAGGAAGCCCTGATCGTATCAAAGCCCTTCAGAGGGGAGCAGTTGATAACTCTCGGATCATGGGCATCGAATGTGATGACATTGTCCACGCCCATGGCATACAGTTCCTGAAGCCCCATGGCGCAGTCCAGAGATTCCCGGGCGGTCCGTTTGTGCTGGCGGCTTTCATACAGGAAGGGCATGATGACTGTGATCCTTTTGGCTTTCCCGGCGATTGCTGCGATGATCCTCTTGAGGTCCTGGAAATGATCGTCGGGTGACATGCAGTTGGTCTTGCCGCAAAGGGAATATGTCACACTGTGATTGCATACATCAACCATGATGAAAACATCTTTGCCTCGGACAGAATCATAGATAATGCCTTTTGCCTCTCCGGAACCGAACCGGGGATTGTCGACATTGATCAGATAGGAATCCTTCTTGTAACCTGACAAAGCAAGACTGTCTTCGTAATCGCTATTTCTGTGCTTTCTCCAGGATGAAATATAATCATCCACCTGCTTTCCCATCTCCTTGCAGCTGGCAAGCGCAATGAGTCCGAGCTCACCAACCGGGATGGTATTGATCTGAATGTCTTCTCGCAGCATATTATCCCTCCAATTTCCTGATAATCCTGATATCTTCGCCCAACAGTTTTATAAATTTATATTTTTCCGCAATGCGGGAAAAAACCCGTTCTGAATAATTGGTTCGGATCTGTTCGATCGACAGATTCGTGGAAATGATCGTGTGTTTATGTCGGAGCATCCGCTCGTTAATACAGTTGAAAAAGGCTGATTGGGTAAAAGAATTTGCATATTCCGTTCCGAGATCGTCGATGATCAGCAGGTCGCAGGAAAACAGGTCTTCATCGGAACGTTCCTGACTGCGGCTGCCGAAGGCATTGCCCGCCAGGATCCCAAACAGCTTTACTGCAGATAGATAAATAACCGGGTATCCTTTATCCAGGATCTCTTTGGCAATGCAGTTACATAAGAAAGTCTTTCCTGTACCGGTCGCACCGGTTATAAACAGATTATCAGATGATGATTCAAAATTCTTCACAAAATCCACTGCATATTCAAAAGCTTTTTTAGCGATACTGAACGGACTCTCCCCATTTTCCTCCGGCAGCGGATCTTTTCGGTAGTACCGAAGGTCACAGGTCGAGAAATTTTCTTTTTCCAGTATCTCCCTGATATTGGACTGATCATACAAAAGGCTGATGATCTCCCTACGGAAGCAGCTGCATTCCCGGCCGTCGACAAACCCGGTATCTTTGCATTTCTCACACCGGTAGCGGGGCAGCAGATCCTGTTCGGAATAACCGGCCTGTTTGAGAAGTTCCCTGCGTCTTAAGACCAATGCTTTTTTCTGTTCTTCAAGAGCCGCCCTGTCACAGGATGTTCCTCTGATACGCATAACAGCCATATCCACAGAAAGTTCTGCGATACGGCTGTCTATAGAAACCAGCTCCGGGATTTCCTCTTCAATCTTCTCCACACGATACCGGCATTCCCGGACAGCTTTCAGCTGTCTGGCATCATATTCTCTTAATATCTGCTGGTAAGCAGAGCCTGAAATACTCAATCAAAAACTCCTGTCAGTTTTTCCCGATCAGCTTTTTTTCCAATGCGGCATAATCATAACTGCGCTGGGAAAAATTATTGAACCGGCTGTTGACGGCTGTATTGGCAGATTCCTTCGTCTGCTTCAGTTCCTTTTTTCTGGCAGACATCTCAAAAGCCTCGTCCAGTTTCCGGATATCCTCCGCATCGGAAACCCCGCTGCTCTTCCAGTTTTTCAGGATCGCATCCGTGTACTCGAAACTGGGCTGATGCAGCTGATCCATGGTCTTATTGCATGCTGCAAGGATGATCTGCATATCAAACCCGTAGGAAAGGGTCCACTTGGAAACATAGTCCGATTCTGTCTTCGTGGGCTTTCTGTTGTTAAGCCCGAACGCATTCATGACATGATAGCAGTCATCGGTATAAATGGCAGACATCAGTTTCGCTGCCTTCACGCTGCGGATCCCGCTTTCCGCCCACGCAAGCGCCGTCTTCTCAATATAGCGGATACTCTTGTGGTTTCTGGAAACACAGTACTCAAACAGATACTCGATCAGGTCTGCCGGGAACTTCAGCCCGTCATACAGATACAGCACGGTATTGGTGTCCTGTCCTGTCAGGGACCTTCCCAGATATTTCTGGATAATATAGAATAACTGGCTGAGTTCCTCCTGTCCGGAAAACATCTGGATCTCGGATCTGGAATAATCCTTTTTCGCCGGAATGGCAGGATCGTCCGGAACCTTGTGTACCGGCTGCCCGGGAATCGGTGCATCCGTCACATTCAGGGTCAGTTTCTCCGGAGCCGGCTCCTCTACAGATCCGGGTACTTCTGTCAGGGAAACGATGTGAAGGGAGGTCAGGGCATTCTCATCATCGAAGGTAAGCCGCAGAAGCCCTTTGCGCTGCCAGTATTTCAGGGCCCTTACCACATCCTTTTCCGTATTGTTAAACGCATCCGCGATCTTGGAAATGGACAGTTCGGACTTGTTTTCCCCCACGCACTTAAGCAGGTAGATATAGATCTTTACAAACTCTCCGGCAGCATAAGGCATAAACTGCTCGATAAAGCAGTTTGAGATCGCCGTATAACTGTTAAATCCGTCCTGTTTAAGTGTAAAATTGCTCATTGATAAACTCCCCTTTAAGACTTCCGGGCAGCGTAATACATATCTCGTTTTCCGAAAGCATGGGTAATATAGCACAAGGAAATTGGTTTGAAAAGTAGCAAAAAACCGCTGTTTTTGCGGCATCCGCAATAAACGCTGATATGTGGAAAGTGTGTATAATGTGGATAAAAAACACTTGACAAAAAACAACAGAACCCCCCTTTTCGAAGGGCCGTGTCAATTCGACAAGTCAAGTGTTTTTCAGGTTTTTAATTTATACATTTTTCCCGACCCGGCAGGCCTTGAAATTTTGTGGATAAAGTGGATAACTAATTTCCGAGAATATAATCCCCTATTAAAACAACATCCCCGGCTCCCATAGTTATGAACACATCGCCGCTCTCACAGTTTTCCAGTAAAAAATTTTCTATTTCATCAAACGTCGGAAAATAATAACACTCGGTACCGTTCTGCCGGATCTTCTCTACCATATCCCGCGAAGAGATCCCATGGATATTCTGCTCCCTCGCCGGATAAATCTCCGCCAGGATCACGGCATCCGCCCTGGAAAGCTGTTTGACAAAATCGTCCATAAAAGCCTCTGTACGGCTGTATGTATGGGGCTGGAAGACAACCCACAGTTTTTTATGGGGAATATTGAGGGCTGCCTTAAGTGTTGCCTCGATCTCGTCCGGGTGATGGGCATAATCATCGATCACCGTGATGCCGCCGGTCTGCCCTTTATACTGGAATCTTCTGTCTACGCCTCCGAATCTTTCCAGACACTTCATAGCCCTGCTGATATCAAGGCCCATAGCCTGTGCGGAAGCGATCGAAGCCAGCGCATTGTAAACGTTATGTTCCCCGGGTACTCTGAGCTGTACCCGGCCCATAAAGGAATCGCCCATATACAGGTCAAATCCCGGGCAGGCGACCGCATTGCAGGTAATATTCCGTGCTCTTACATCACAGTCTTCCCGGAGGCCGAAGGTGATGATCCTGCAGCCAAGTCCTTCCGTGATATAATCCGGATCTTCAATTTCCCCGTTCATCACCAGCACGCCGTCGTCCGGCAGCAGATGGGCAAACTCCCGGAAGCTGTGGCGGATATCATCCAGATCCTTGAAGAAATCCATATGATCTTCTTTGATGTTCAGGATCACAGCCACTGTCGGGAAGAAGGACAGGAAGCTGTTGGTATATTCACAGGCTTCCGTGATAAAATGTCCGGATGCACCGATCCTGGTATTGCCGTTGATAGAGGGCATGATCCCTCCCACCATGATCGTCGGATCCACCTCTGCATCCATCATGATCTCCGACAGCATAGAAGTCGTCGTCGTCTTGCCGTGAGTACCGGAAACACAGACCGCGGTACTGTAATTTTTCATCATCTGTCCGAGAAACTCCGCCCTTGTCATGCAGGAGATCCCCAGTGCTTTTGCCTTTTTCAGTTCAGGGTTATCCTGTGAGATCGCAGCGGTATATACCACCATATCCACGTCATCAGAGATATTGTCCGCCGACTGACCGATAAAGATCTCTGCCCCCAGTTTTTTAAGCTGCTCTGTCATATCGGAAGCTTTTGCATCGGAACCCGTCACATCGAATCCTCTGGAGAGGAGGACCTGTGCGATCGCACTCATGCTGATGCCGCCGATTCCGATGAAATGCACTTTCTGTTTTCTGTTAAAATCAATATCCTGTTTCATATAGTATCCTTCAAATAGTATGTTTTCTGTATTACAGCAGATCTTCGTCCATATCCAGTTCTACCGGACAATGGTCTGATCCGTAGACTTCCGTCAGTATTTTACTGTCCGTCATGGCTTCTGTCAAAGCCTGAGAGCAGATAAAATAATCGATCCGCCATCCGGCATTTTTCTCCCTTGCACGGAACCGGTAGGACCACCAGGAATAGATTCCTTCCGCCTCCGGATAAAAATACCGGAAGGAATCCAGGAATCCGGAGGAAAGCACGACTGTCATCTTCTGCCGTTCTTCATCGGTAAACCCGGCGTTCCGCCTGTTTGTTTTCGGGTTTTTCAGATCGATCTCTTTATGGGCAACATTCAGGTCCCCACAGTAGATCACCGGTTTTGTGCTGTCCAGGGATTTGATGTAGGCAAGGAAGGCATCCTCCCACTTCATGCGCCAATCCAGCCTTTTTAGCTCATCCTGGGAATTTGGGACATAAACCGTGACAAGATAGAACGTCCCGTATTCAGCCGTGATCACTCTTCCCTCATGATCAAATTCATCAATGCCGATCCCGTAACTGACGGACAAAGGCTCTTGTTTGGTGAACAGGGCTGTCCCGGAATATCCCTTTTTCTCGGCGTAATTCCAGTACTGATGATATCCTGGCAGATCAAGCTCTGCCTGCCCTTCCTGACATTTTGTTTCCTGTATGCAGAATATATCCGCATCCGCCTCGCGGAAAAAATCCATAAAGCCTTTTTCCATGCAGGCCCTGATACCGTTAACATTCCATGAGATCAGTTTCATTCCGAGATTCCTTCCTTCAGATCGATAAAACATCGTCCGCTTTCGTCAAAGATGTCGTCCACTTCATCGTACTCCACCAGGATCTCTTCCCCGGTGTCGATATTCTTCAGCATCAGGTTATCAAACAGGTCATATCCGCAGATCGCATAAACGTCCTGATACCGCTCCCAGATCACAGGCACCTTTCTTCCTGTATAATACAGTGCCTGATTCAGATAGATCCCGGTGATATTCAGCAGTTCTCCGCTGCGGTAGTTCTCAATGGCGCGGTCGATGGACTGATTGGAAAGTTCCATGGTGATCGGCCTGGAGGACCTTCTGTAGAAATATCCTTCACTGGTCACAGCGACGCCCGTGGCATAATAAGCTCTCATAATGGCATCCGCAGGATTGGTCAGGATATCGATGATCTCGCCTGCTGCATAAACATAGTACTTACCGTTATCCGAGATCATATCGCCGACATCGGCATTTTCCTCACTGGAAAGAGTGATCTTCATGGTATCGTTGATCACCGCAGGCTTATTGGGCTCCATCCGATTCACGACTTCCACATAGTTGATGGTTCTCCTGTCTTCATCATAAATATTGTAAGTCGATGCCGTAGGATAGTTTTCCAGGCTGGTGGAAAACAGGGTAAACTCATCCCCTTTTTTGAACTCGCTTCCCACTCTGGCCACCCGGTTGATCACTACCCGATTGTATTCCACCACGGAAGTAACATAGTATCCTCTGCTGGAATGTTCGGAAGTCTGGATGACATTGTTGTTGTTGACCACATACAGATCGTCCATCAGCAGATACTCTTCCCCGTCTGCCGTAAAATAAGTATGGCCGCTGTCTCCTTCACCGTAAACAAGGTCGTTGTCCAGGAAGCCGAGAACCTTGATGTTTCTTCCCTCCTGGGCGGTGACATAATAGGAAGTCTCATTTTCCAGGTCCACCACATTGATCCTGACAGCGGTATTGCTCTCTCCTCCATCCTGCCAGGCCAGCATTCTTCCTGCTGCAGAGGACTTGAAATTGTTCTCATTTAATCCGCTGACAAACAAGGTTGCTTTGTTGGCATGAGAATCCAGGGCATAGACAAATTCATCCAGCATGATATATAAGATACCGCTGTTATTCAGGTAGCACAGATTGCCGATGGAATTCTTCAGCATCTGGAACGGCAGATAGGACGGGATGAAAACATCTTCCCGCACCTCATTTTTATCCGCAGAATAGGTATAAAGACCGATTCCTGCCTGTCCTTCATGCATTCCGCGGTTCATATATCCATAAACAATGAACTGGAAATCGCCCTCATCCGTGATCTTCAGCAGTTTAATGGCATGCTGGTCATTGTTCTGCCGGATATCCAGAGGACTGGTCTCAAAGGAAAAGACTTTCTGCAGGACTTTGGACTGGGTGTCTATGAACCACACGGCTTTGTCAGCTACAAAAACGTTCATATTACCGGCCGGGTTTGTCATGGTCTGTATATCCAGATCCTGCAGGATCCCGATCAGGACGGATTTATTGCCGATCTGGCTGACGTCCGGCACGAAGAGCTGGTTAACAGTCCTTTCATAACTCAGGATGTATTTTTTGTCCTCATACATCCTGGTCCGGTAATACTCGGATACGTTATAGTATTCCATCACGTCATTGTCATTCAGCCGGCCCACCTGATACTTCAGTCGGAAAAAGGCCAGCTCTGTATCAACGTCCACAATCGTGATCACCGGCTCGGTAAGGACCCTGACGCCCATGGTTCCCCAGTACATGGAATTCAGTGTGGAACTCAGGGAAATATCGCCGAAGTTCGTACTGTCGTTAACGGCAGAGTTCGGAGCCTGGAACTGGATCAGATACTCCGTTTTCGATTTATCGTACATGGCGTCATGATGTTCCAGCGCCATTGCCATCATCTCCTGTACCGGAGAAGTGGTATTGTACATGATCCTGGTATAATAATGGATCTCCCTGTTATTGATATCCGTCAGTTTGATATCTACGGAATACTCTTCATCAGGTTCAATAATATTGTCAATCCTCAGTACCGCCGACAGATTGTTGTCATCCGTTACCTTGTAGTCCTGCACCTGTGTTGTCTGGATCCTGTTGTTTGCATCCAGATCATAGACGGAAAATTCAAGTGCTTTCGCCGTATTGCCGTACATTTCAAACATGATCCCCATATCATATCCCGAATCAAGGATATAGATACTGTCCCGGATATACTGAAGATCCATCTCAGCTGTATACCCGAACAGCCGGTTGATGATCCTGTCATGATAATTCATGGTAAGAACAGGCAGCGTACACTCTTCCAGCCCGCTGTAATAAACAGTCTCCTGGCTGTTTTTCCGGTGCACCAGAAAGATCGTTGTCGCTGCAGCCACAAGTACAACGACAATAGAAAGAAGGATGATCAGGATCCTTCTGCTTCTGATATATTCTTTTCGGTTATATCTTTTATAGCTTGAATGCTTTCGTCTGCTCATGGTCTGAAGATTATATAATTTTTTTCCGGGCATAACAACTGCGAAATTGAAAAATGCTTTCCATACGCTGCAGGCGTGCCACGGCAGCCGGCCGACTGGTCAGCTGATCAGCCAGCCCGCTCACAGCCTTTGTAAAAAAAGAGCGATTGTGTACGCTGACTGCAAAACATCTTCGATTGTGTACCTGCTGAACCGTCGTAATAGCACAATTATTCCGTTTCTGTACGGCTTTTATCCGTTTTTTCTGAAAATAGCCCAGAAGCGAATATATTTTACCGGAAATTCCGTACACAAACGAACTTTTTGTGTCATTACCGTACACAAACGGACTTTTTATGCAGTTACCAAAATGCTGAAAAGGCATTACCAAATACCAAAAAACCGGACATGGCGTTTCACCATGTCCGGCAATAAGGACCTTTTTTATTCGTACCCCATCTTTTCCTTGTAATGATGCGTTTCCTCCAGCATCATGTCCTTTACCTTCATCAGTCTGATCTGGGTCGATCTTTCATTTTCATCCAGCTTCATCTGGATATACTTGATGTTTTCCTGCGCCTCAGGGATCATCACATGCTCCAGCGCATTGACGCGCCGTCTGGTCTTTTCGATCTCCGAAGCCATCAGCTGACAGGATTTTTCCACTTCTGCCAGTTTCAGCATATCCTGGAGGACGGAGGAAAGGCTGGTTACGGCACCGTCAAGATCGGAAGAAGTAAAGGCGTAGCCGTAGGAATAAATATCGTTTTCATCCGCTGTTCTTGTTCGGAACCGGAAGACAGGGACATCCACGCTCATGACATTACGGCTGTCCGCTTCCAGCTGGACATTCTGTTTGGGTGCCATGAATGCGGCATTGACCGCCTCATCATCCATACCGGCTCTGGCAAGCACGAAGTCCTTGTTCGCTCTCAGGATCCCGGCTTCTACCCGTTCCCTGAGCGCACGGTTTTCACGGACCAGTTCAAGAAACTGCCGCATCAGCTCATCCCGCTTGTCCTTGAGGAGTTTGTGACCCCTCACGGCTGTGGCGAGTTTCTTTTTCTGTTTGGTTAATTCCATCCGGGTCGGATTGACTTGTTTTTTCGTAGCCATCTTTTATCCGCTCGATCCGCCTTATAAGAAGCCGGACCTTCCTTTCCGATTAATTCATCTCAGTTACCTGATAAATACGATTAAATCTTATCCGCCGTCCGTACTGCGCCATTGCGGGAAAGTGAATTGAAACTGAACTTTCCTGTAATGGTGCAGCACGGACGACCGGATCATCTTTAATAGTATTTATTCAGGAACTCATCTTTGATACGTTTCAGCTCCGACCTCGGAAGGATCCTTAAGAGCTCCCATCCGAGATCCAGGGTCTCTTCTACGTCACGGTTCGTGCTGAAGCCCTGAGAAACGTATTTCTTCTCAAACTGGTCGGCGAATTCGGCATACAGCTTGTCCATATCCGTAAGAGCTGCTTCGCCGAGAACGACCATCAGTTCCTTTGCCTCCTTGCCGCGGGCATAGGCTGCAAAGAGCTGGTTCATGGTATTGGCATGATCCTCTCTGGTCTTGCCGACGCCGATACCCTTGTCTTTCAGACGGGACAGGGACGGAAGAACGTCGATCGGAGGCATGATCCCCTGACGGTACAGCTCTCGGCTCAGGATGATCTGTCCCTCTGTGATATATCCTGTAAGGTCAGGGATCGGATGTGTCTTGTCATCTTCCGGCATGGTCAAGATCGGGATCATGGTTATGGAACCGGTCTTTCCTTCCTGTCTTCCGGCACGTTCATAGATCGTTGCCAGGTCTGTGTACATATAGCCCGGGTAACCGCGCCGTCCGGGAACTTCCTTCTTTGCGGCGGAGATCTCACGCAGGGAGTCTGCATAGTTCGTGATATCTGTCAGGATAACAAGAACGTGCATATTTTTGTCAAATGCAAGATACTCTGCTGCCGTCAGCGCCATCTTGGGAGTTGCGATACGCTCAACAGCCGGGTCATTTGCCAGGTTGATAAACATAACGGTCCTGTCGATAGCTCCCGTTTCATTAAAGGATCTGGTGAAGAAATCCGCCTCTTCAAAGGTAATGCCCATGGCCGCAAATACAACGGCGAACTGCTCATCCGTTCCTCTTACCTTAGCCTGACGGGCTACCTGGGCAGCCAGCTCAGCATGAGGAAGTCCGGACATGGAGAAGATCGGCAGCTTCTGGCCTCTTACCAGTGTATTCAGTCCATCAATGGCGGAAACACCGGTCTGGATAAACTCCTGAGGATAATTTCTCGCAGCAGGATTCATGGGGAGTCCGTTTACATCCATCCGCTTCTCCGGCAGGATCTCCGGACCGCCGTCGATAGGACGCCCAAGACCGTCAAATACACGGCTCAGCATGTCCTCCGACACGCCCAGTTCCATGGCTCTTCCCAGAAAACGGACCTTGCTTTCCTTCGGGTTAATACCGGTAGAACTTTCAAACAGCTGGACCATTGCATTGGATCCGTCAATCTCAAGGACCTTGCATCTTCTCTTCTCGCCGTTTGCCAGCTCGATCTCACCCAGTTCATTGTATGTTACACCCTCAACGCCCTGTACCAGCATCAAGGGTCCGGCAATTTCCTGTATTGTCTTATACTCTCTTGCCATATCTGTCCTCCATTTTGTTTATCCTGCCGATCACTGATGGCTCTTCAGAGCATCGATCTCTTTTTTTAGCGCATCTTCGATCTTACTGTATTCTTCATCTACCATACCGATCACTGTATATTTGAAACGGCCGATCCGTTCCCTGACTTCCATGTTGGCGAGAGCTTCCACGCTCACACCCTCCTCCAGAGCCTTCAGGGACAGATCATAGTAGGCCAGTATCAATTTCATCATCAGATACTGCTTATGAAGCTCCGTATAAGTATCCACTTCGTTGAAAGAATCCTGGTGCAGGAAGTCTTCACGGATGGACCGTGCCGTCTCCATTTTCAGTCTGTCCGTCGCAGACAGGGCATCCATACCTACCAGCTGGACGATTTCTTCCAGTGCGGCTTCATCGGACAGCAGCGCCATGAATCTTCCCCTGCACTCCATCCAGTTCCCGCCTGTGCTCTCGTCAAACCATCTTCCCATATCGTTGGCATACAGGGAGTAGCTGGTCAGCCAGTTGATTGCCGGGAAATGACGTTTGTAGGCAAGGTTGGAATCCAGACCCCAGAACACCTTGACGATACGCAGGGTCGCCTGGGAAACCGGTTCTGAAATATCGCCGCCCGGAGGAGAAACAGCTCCGATAACCGACAGAGCGCCTTCTCTCGGATGAAGTCCGCTGGAGATAACCCGGCCGGCTCTTTCATAGAACTGTGCAAGACGGGATCCCAGATAAGCAGGATATCCTTCTTCACCTGGCATTTCTTCCAGACGTCCCGACATTTCACGAAGGGCTTCTGCCCATCTGGATGTGGAGTCTGCCATCAAGGCAACGGAATATCCCATATCACGGAAATATTCTGCAATGGTGATACCTACATAGATGGATGCTTCACGGGCGGCAACCGGCATATCCGATGTATTGGCGATCAGAACGGTTCGTTCCATGAGGGAATGCCCTGTTTTCGGGTCTTTCAGTTCCGGGAACTCGTTCAGAACGTCTGTCATCTCATTGCCACGCTCTCCGCATCCGATATAGACCACGATATCCGCCTCAGCCCATTTTGCCAGCTGGTGCTGCGTGACAGTCTTGCCGGAACCAAAGGGGCCCGGAATTGCAGCGGTACCGCCTTTTGCAATCGGGAACAGGCAGTCGATGACACGCTGACCGGTGATCAGGGGAACATCCGGAGACAATTTCTGTTTATATGGACGTCCTACACGGACCGGCCATTTCTGCAGCATGCATACAGGGACCATCTCTCCCTTTTCCGTTTCCACAACAGCAACGGTATCTTCAATATTGAATTCCCCGCCTTCGATGGAAGAGATCTTACCCTCCAGTCCTACCGGGATCATGATCTTCTGTTCCACGATCGGAGTCTCTTTTACGGTTCCGATGATATCGCCGCCGCTTACAGCATCCCCCGGTTTTACGGTAGGAACAAAGACCCATTTTTTCTCACGGTCGATGGCCGGAACTTCCACGCCTCTTTCCAGGCTGTTTCCCGTCATCTGCATGATCTTAACGAGAGGACGCTGGATTCCGTCAAAGATACTGCCAATCAGGCCGGGGCCCAGATCTACGGACAGTGGTGCTCCGGTGGACTCTACCGGTTCTCCCGGTCCAAGTCCTGAAGTTTCCTCATATACCTGGATGGAAGCCTCATCTCCGTGAATCTCAATGATCTCACCGATCAGACGCTGACGGGCTACACGAACCACGTCGAACATGTTGGCATCCCGCATGCCGCTGGCAACGACCAGGGGGCCTGCTACTTTTTTTATTGTTCCTGTGCTCATAGTCACTACCTGTGCCTTTCGTTTCTGTCCGGAAAAGCCTCTGATGGGTCTTCCGGCTTTGCGTTCAAGAGGATGTCGGGCATCCTGTCTACTGTTGATTTCAATTATTGAAAATAATATCCGATCCGACTGCCTGTTCCACCAGGCGTTTTACTGCTGCCATACCATTTCCGGTATTTCCGTTTACACCGGGGATCGGTATGATCGCCGGAAGCTGCTGGTCACGGTACTTCTCCACAGTACTGCTGATCCTGCCCTGCAGCTGCTCCGTGATATAAATGATCGCATATTCCGAATGTGCCAGCTCGTCCAGCTTTCTTGCGCCTTCTTCCGCATTCAGGACCGGAAATGTATCCAGCCCCAGCGTGGCAAAGCCATATATGGAGTCTCTGTCTCCTATCACTGCGATTTTATACATAACTCTCCCTCAACCTTTCCCTGATCTTTTCCTCCGGCAGGTGGTTCAGTTTGCCTGACAGGATCAGTCTGACTGATTTTATCTCACACTCTTTTGCCAGAACATAGGCTGCTAAAGGAGAGATCGTAAATGCATTGTATTTCTGCGGCCTGATCAGTTCGATCATCCGGTTGTCACACCACCGGTCAAAGGCTGCAGGACTTTCCTTGATGGCATCGACCGCATCTTTATAGACCGTCTGCTCCAGATACTCGTAGATTGCATCTATACCGTTCCTGGCACTGGCCAGCAGCTTCTGGGTACTGATGCTTGAACATCTGGCAAAGGCTTTCTTCAGGAACTCTTCGTCCTTTCCTGCCCTGCATGCACGGATCGCGATGTTGATATTGGCCGCTGCACATTTTAATTCCGCATAGTCCTTTAAAAGGCGGTTGCCGGAATCTTCCGCTGCTTTCTGGATACTGTCAAGGCATGCTTTATCAATGATCACATCACATAGCTGCGAATCGCCGGCGCGGAACAGCACATCCCGTGCCTCTTCCGCTGCACGCATCATGACCAGGGGAAGCGGGGAGAAATCCGCATCTGCGGCGCATCTCCTGAGCGTCTGCACATCGATCGTGCCGCCTTCCATATAAACATCCGGTACGGTCTTCTGGATATAGCTTTCCTTGATCGCTGCCTTCAGATTATGAAAATCGCTGCTGAGACGGAAGATATCAAAGACCTTCTCATCCTGCGCAGTCAGCAGACTCCCGATCAGTTCCCACATCCGGTCTTTTTCCAACGCCAGAAGTTCCTCCGGGGTCACATGTTCCGTAGGGCCCCATCCCCTGTCCAGCAGATACTGGATACATTCGCTGTATGTCGGACAGGCCATCAGGCTCTTCAGATCCTGGTCCGTGAGAAGGGTATTTTCCTTTGCACGGATCCGGGCCACCGCAGATGTCATCAGCTGATCGCCGAGCAATTCATCATCCAGAAGCGGATCATATAAAAAATCTTTGTCCATTTGTTATTGCTCCTTCATTTCTGTCTGCACTGCAGATCCATAAAGGGTTCAGCCAAACAGAAGCTGTCCCACCATATCCTGAAGTGCTTCCCTGGATGTTTCGATCAATACTTCAAAACTGCAGTTTTCCTCAATATCACCATATGTCAGGATAAAGCCGCCGGCGATATCCGCTGCTTCTTTGCTGATCTCCAGACGATTCTCTTTTGCGGTTTCTGCCAGATCCTCGGGGAGTCTTGAAAGATCCTTTGCCGAGAATCTGATCGTGCCTTCCTCTTTTGTCGCATATCTGACGATCATCTTTCTGATCACATCGAAATAAGCCTGGTCGTCAAGGGCCTTCAGATCGGAAAGGGCGTTCTCGAAAACACCTTCGATCTGTTCCTGTTTCGCCTGGAGGATGATCCTTTTTTCTTTCAGCTGTGATGTACTCTGGATCCGTTTCACGGCAGCTGCCACATCGGTTTCCGACTGTCTGGCAATGGCCTGTGCCATGGAATCCGCTTCCGCTTTACCGGAAGATAATAGTCTCTCCGAATCTTCCCTGGCCTCGGCGATGATCCTGTCCGCCTCGTCCCTGGCTTCCCGGGAGATGTGTTCTAAGATTTTATCCAGTCCACTCATAGTAAACTCCTTCATTCACAGGTATTGGGGCTTTCTCTAGAAAGCAACTCC
>JAFWOB010000219.1 GCA_017510065.1 Parasporobacterium sp. | reverse complement strand
CATCGCTGTCCCTTACAGAATCGGCGCCCCATTTTTCTGCGAGTCGTAATGTCAGGTCCTCATAGCCGGATTCCCCCGGAATTGTAAAATCACCCTTTAACATTGTTCTTTTCCTTCAGTAAAATCTCTGTATTTCCATGCATAATAAAGAGCCCAGTCCTGATCATTTGCCCACGGATCCCGGAAATGTCCAGATCTTCCGTTTACTGTTTCAGGGTAAAGAAAAGCGCAGGAAGCTTCGCCGTTTTCGGAAAACAGCATCAAAGATCCTCTCAATGACGCTTCCGCCCGTTTCCTGTACAGTTCCTTTCCACTGAGCCGTGTATATTTTGCCAGGCAGACACCGGTCAGGATACTCCAATAATGCGGGTATGTATCCCCCAGCAGCCGTCGCTTACCGAACCAGTAACCGTCCCAATGACGGATCGCATTTTCATATAGATGGCAGTCCGGCTGATTTCCGTTGAACAACAGCAATAATTTCAGCATGTCCTCCGCAGCTGCAAGGTATTTTCTTTCCCGGGTGCATGCATATGCCTGCAGCAAAATGTCCGCGGCAGGAGCGACTATGCTCTGCTCATAATTCACTTCAGATCTGGGGAAATGCGAACCATTCTCCAAAATGCGGTCTGCATGCTGCAGCAGATGTTTCCTTAATTCATCCGCCATCTCTTTTTTTTCTGCCTGCTCCAGTTCCAGAATAACCTCTTCCGCCGGAAGGCCGATGGCGTAAAAGGTTCCTCCGCCTTTTTCATAATACTTCAGCAGAACCTTCCCGCTATCAAGAAGATACCGCCTGTCGTAGGTCAAACCGTACATTTCCAGGAGGAAAACACTCATCCATGGATAATTGTACAGCCGGTCCCAATCCTGGTTCCGGTTTACATCATTAAAGACATTTCCCGTAACAGGATCCAAAAGTTCACGGTAAACAAACCGGACATACCTGTCCAGACTCCTGCGCATTCCACTGATGCTGTCTCCATGGAACTCATCGCCTTCCCGGAGCCAGAGGGCGATCAGGGCACCCATCCCGATTCTTTCCCTGCCTGCGTTATGATCATCCAAATGCGCATAATATCTCTCTCGTGTCTCCTGGTCATAAATCAGGTATGCGCCGTCCAAACTCCCGCCGGTTTCCTGCTGCAGGTCTGTAATAAAACGGCATCTGCTTTGAATAAGTTCCGGCAAGGGAGCGGATATCCATAAACGTGTGGTGGATATTTTTCCATATCGTGAGAAAGTTGCTTCCCATTCTCCGGTTTTCCCGGGTGATATGTGGCAAACAACCTTTTTTTCTCCGATATCAATGTTTTCCGGCGTATCAAACCGTACCTGGCCGGCATGGGATCCAACCGCAGGCATCCCGGTATCTTCTTCCGATTCCTTCCAGTACAGCTCCATCTGAACATCTTCGCCGGCAAACCAGACGCCTTTGTCAAAACAGGCGGTTATTGCCGGAGAATACTCCCTCTTCTTAAGGTCGAATTCTTCAGGATCATGTACCCAGAACCATTTAAAGGAGATGTTGTATACCTGTCCGGGATCAATCCTGTGAATTAGGGGATGCAATAAAAATGTTCCCCTGTCATTACTCTGCTTTCTCTCATCGCGGATCACGCTGTAAGAATTTAGCCCGCCTTCCGTGACAACCATGCCCAGATGCGGCGGTTCACCCCCCATTCGCAATGCCAGGATCCATGCACTGCTGCCTCCACACCAGATATGTGTATGACAGCAATTATGCATACACTCTATCGCGTCAGAATAGTAATCCGGCAGGGAAACAGCTATACCGATATCAGTCTTTTTCAGATAAATCGGAAAGGCCGTCCGGTTTTCGAACCGGTAGCATTCAACCAATGTCGATTCCCCCACCAGGCTTCTTTTCACGCTGCCATTTATTCCATCCGGTACTTTTGCTATGCCCCAGGCGCTGTCTTTTTTAACCCAGTTCATGGAATAGCTGTCAATTCTGCTGGAAATCTGCCGCAGGGCTCCTTTTTCATCTGTCCTGATTATAAATGGGTTCATATCGTTTTACCCCTTTACGGAACCGCTCATTACCCCGCCGATTACCATCTTCTGCATTGCAAGATAGAAAATAAGAAGCGGAAGCACACCTAACACCATCATTGGAAACAGGCTCGTCCAATCTGTTGAGAACTGTCCGATATTCCGGTACACTTCCTGAAGGATGACATCCTTTTCTCTTGATTGCAGGAAGTACAGCGGGCCCATAAAATCATTCCAGATCGTCAGGGTGTTCAAAATGGCAACCGTGGCGATCGTGGGTTTCAGAAGGGGAAACGTGATCATCCAGAAGGTCTTGTAGACACCGGCCCCGTCAATCCTGGCAGCTTCTTCCAGCTCAACGGGAATGGTTGACACAAAACTCTTAAACAGGAACACGGCAAACGGCAGGTTCACGGCTATATCCACCAGAATGACCGCTGTCAGTTTATTCATCAGATGCAGATCCCTGATCAGTCGGTACAAGCCGAGAATGGACATCTGGTATGGGAACATGATTCCTGAAAGGATCAGCAGGAACACGCCTTTTGACCATTTCGCCTTTTCCCTTCGGTTCAAAGCATATCCACACATCGAAGCTGTAATAATGATCCCGCCCACAGACACTCCGGTAATGATCAGGGTGTTTAAGAACGCTCTTGGATACTGCATTTTCACAAAGGCTTCCTTATAGCTTCCCAGGCTGATAGAAGTCGGCAGTGCCATCGGGTGAAGGGCTGCTTCTGTCCCGGACTTGAAGGTTGTTACGATCAGATAGTAGACCGGCACAAGTACGAGGATCGCCAGAATCCCCAGCAAAAAATACAGGAGAAGGTTATATATCCGTTTTTTCCTTTTCAATTACTCCAGCCTCCTTTCCCATTGCCGGAAGATCCCAAGCAGTACTACCGCCAGCAGCATACTGACTGCCAGAAAGACCATTCCGAATGCGGATGCGTACCCGTAGTTTCCATCTGAAAACTTGGAAAACATTAATGTCAGGATAGTTTCCGTCTGATGGGCTGGTCCTCCGTTGGTGGTTGAAAGGACAATATCAAAAACCTTCAGTCCGGAAATCATACCGGTGACCAGATTGATCTTGATCGCAGGTGCCAGACCAGGGATCGTGATATGCCAGAACCGGTCCCATGCATTCGCGCCATCCATTGCGGCCGCTTCGTAAAGATCGTCGCTGATGGACTGCAGATTGCCAAGATAAATCACCATGGCCCACCCGAACCACTGCCATACTTCAATCAGGATGATCGACCATAGCCCGGTTTTTCCGTTTCCCAGGAAATTGACCTTTTCAAAGCCCAGGCCCGTGATGATCTGGTTGACAAATCCATAGTCGCTGGCGGAGAGCAGGTATTTCCACAGATAGCCGACAACCAGCGTGCTTAATACGGCAGGCGTAAAATAGACGGCCCTGAAAATATTTCTGCCTTTCAGCTTTGAATTAAGGGCGACAGAAACCGGAAGCGCAATCAGGCTCTGAAGAAGGACATTGATGATGGCATACTGCAGAGTATTCGCAATCCCCTTCGACAGGGTGCGGTCCGAAATAAGCTTTTTATAATTATCCAGGCCGGAGAAGGTGATCTCCTTTGTATAATTCGTCCAGTTATAAAAGCTGTACCTGGCCGTAAAGATCAGGGGAAGGATAAAAAAGGTGATAAAGATAACCAATGCCGGGACAGTCATCATGATATATGGGGCTGACCTGTCTGTTTTATTCTTTTTTTTCATCACGCCACCTCTATTCTGTCTTAAAAAATGGCAAAAAAGGAGACCGGCGCTTCCTGCTGTGAGCGTCTGTATAAAGCGTCGGTCTCTTCATCATGGTGATCAGGCACATTTATCGTAAACTGTTCACCCGGGATCTTTCTTATTCGAAGCGGATATTTGCTGCCATATCATCCAGGGTCTGGAGATAGTCTTCAACAGTATAGTCGCCGGAAATGAGCCCCTGCAGCTGGGCCTTTGCTTCATCAAAGAGCGACTGGGAGGGCATGTTCACGCTCCAACGATCCCATGTGCATGCGATATTTCCTGCATTGATGATATCCTTGATCCCATCATATTCTTCAGGCATGGAGGCTTCTACACCGCTGCGGTAGCTGAAACCGCCTACATTGGCGTCAACAAATGCCTGCTGTACAGCAACACTTCCAAAAGCCTTCAGGACTTTCATGGCGCCTTCGGGATCCTTGGTGTTCGCATTGATACCAAAGTTGACAGCCGGACCGCCGACCATATACTTGTTCTCACCGCTCTCCGAGAGGTGGGACATCATGCCGAAGTTCATACCTGCGTCCGCAAAGTTCGTATACTGCCAAGGGCCTCCGTTCAGCATGGCTGCATTTCCGGCGATGAAATCAGCGACTGCCTGATCATTGGAGATACCAAGCATATCCGCATTGATATAACCTTTTTCGATCAGCGTGGACCACTTGGTGACCACATCATTCAGTGAACCATTCATGTTCGCTTCACCATAGGCAAACTTAACATCAAAGTCCGTCCCGTCCGGATTTGCATCATTGTTATGATAGAACGAGTTCTCCAGATAACCCAGGACGGAATGAAGTGCCGAGTCACCGTCTGCCAGGCCAAAACTCATTGGCTGGACACCTGCCTGGGCAAGCGTATCGCAGACAGCGACAAACTCATCGAATGTGGCCGGAACTTCTACGCCGTTTGCTTCAAAGATATCTTTATTGTACCAGATACCGGAAAACCATCCGTAAGAAGGAATGCCATAGATCTGATCTCCGTCGGAGCAAAGCGCGAAACCGGCTTCATTAAACTCTTCCAGGAAATCTTCACCGGTTATCTCAAGTACGTTTCCGGCCTTGATCCTTGCCGGGTAATTGGTACCGTCGGCAACAATATCCGGGCCTTCTCCCGCAGCCAGCTGTGTGCTGAGCACATTGTTGAAATCCGACTGGGCTACGTAAGAATATTCCACTTCATATTCCCCTCCCAGTTCTTCGTTAAGGGCATCGATCACGCCTGCAACGTCATCCTCGTCATACCAGCACATGAAAGTGATGGTCTTTCCTTCTGCCATGGCCGGAAGGCCGATTGCGGCTGTCATGGTAAGAGCTGCGGCTGCACCAAGTACTGTCCTCATTATGCGTCTGCTCATTTTTCATCCTCCTGTTTTCGCGTGAATGACAACTGTTTATTGTTGTATTCATTATAAAAACAAGGTTTTTTTAAAGATATATCAGAAAAATCGGATGGATATCAAATTTTTTGGTTATGGAACTATTTCCTGCGGCGCGCTGCTCACGCCTGCCTTATCCGCCCTCAGCCGGAGCCTTGATGTCGTCCCTCTTTCATTTACCAGTATGGTCAGGCCGTATCCCTGTCCGTGGATCAGCTGTATCCTGCGGTTTACATTACCTGTCCCGTATCCATATCTGCTCTCATCGAGGATCCCGCTGCCCATTTCCTCATACAGGTTTGTCCCGTTATCCAGCACTTCAAGCACAAGATCCTCTCCGTCCATCCGGCTTCGGATTTCAAGATATCCTCTTTTCCCGCGAAGCTGGTCTATCCCGTGTTCGATCGCATTTTCAATCAATGGCTGCAGGATAAAGGTAGGAATCACCATGTCCAGCGTATCCTCTTCAATACTGTAGTTCACATCAAACGAATGATCATGCGACATCAGCTGCAGGTTGATATATGCTTTTGCATTGGTGATTTCCGTCTGGAACCGGTCAATATTCTTTCCCTTGTTTAAGGCTGTTCGATAAAACGTAGCCATCTGTGTTGTGATTTCATAAATGTCATCATCTCCATTTTCAATAGCCAGCCAGTTGATTGCAGAAAGATTATTGTAGAGAAAATGCGGGCTGATCTTGGATCGGAGAAGCTCCAGCTCCAGGTCCTTCTGGTTTAATTCATCCTGATAGACTTTTTTAATCAGTTGCCTGATTCGATCCAGCATGTCGTTCATACTGGATGAAAGGATATCCAATTCCTTTGTCTTAAGCGCCTTGAACGACACACCCAGGTCACCGGATTTGACTTTCTCAACTTGTCCTGCCAGATAATCTACTTCCCCCGTCAGCCTCTTCAGGACAATGTGGATAACAAGCAGAGAAGCCAGCAGTACGACCAGGATCATCAAGACCGGTGCAGCAATGGAAAGCAGACTGTTAGGGAAAAAATAATCCCGATTGATCTCGTATGTAATCGTCCAGCCGTCCGGCAGCAGTTCCATTGTCCTTGTATAATAATTATCTTTCCATTCATCACTCTGATAAAGCGGCACCGATCCATTCATTATGATCCTGACCGGTACATCGAAAAAAATCCCGAAGCTGCCTGAAAACAGCCTTTCTTTTATATCAGCCCGGATGACGCCAATAGATTTTACCGGAAAACTGGTTTCAATCTTTCTGCTGAGAAATGCATTGTTCCCATCCAGCCACCAACTGCTCTGTGATTTCTCAAGTGTTTTCCTATACCATTCCTCATCCCGGACCTCATCCGCATTCTTCAGCAGATCATCCATCACCGAAAAGTGTTTGTCCGAATAAAGACGCAGTTTCTTGTAATACTGATTTGAAAGAAGCACGTTGTATAGCATCGGGGCTACGTTCCTCGATGCTTGGTTCACTTCTATATACTTCGTTTCATCCATCTGCAGAAACTCCTGCAGTGAGTAATTACTTGCCGCATACAAAAGCGACGTTTCGCATTGTTCCATACGGTTGCGCAGGTCCGTCACATTCTGTTCCATCAGCTTATCTGCTTCAAGCATCCTCTCATTCCTGACAAAACGAATGGATGAATAGACCATATATCCGCCCAACGCAAGTACTGGCAAGATGACAACGATCAGGAATGCCCTGCGGAGCCGGTTCCATATGGATGTTTTATTCGTCTGCCTGTCCATGGTACATTTTCTCCCTGTACTGCTGCGGGCTGCACCCTTCTCTGTTCCTGAAAAGCGAAATAAAGTATGATGCATTCACGTATCCACACCTGGAAGCCACATCACCCACTTTCATGTTCCCTGTTTTTAAAAGAAGTTTTGCCTGTTCCATCCTGTATGCTGTGATATATTTGATCATGGTCTGGCCGGTTTCCATCTTAAAAAGTGTGCTCAAATAAGCCGGCGTTACGTGCAGTTCATCCGCGATCATAGCAACACCGAGCGATACATCATTGTACTTCTCACTGATCATCTGCCTGGCCAGCCTGACCAGCCGTCCTTCCGT
>JAFWOB010000040.1 GCA_017510065.1 Parasporobacterium sp. | reverse complement strand
GCGCTAGCAGGTCAAGTGTTCTTATTTCAGCCATTTTTATATATGAGAACACCAGACGTTCTCAAAATCCAGTTTTTTCAAATCAGAGAATACGAAGTGTTCTTATATGGCCGATTTTCAAATTTAAAGAATAGGACTAGTATTCTCAAATCTTAGGATTGTTCCAAAAAAGAATAAAAAGTGTTCTCTTTTGAGTACTTTTCGGGATTAAAGAATACATGGCCAGTTCTCAAATATGAAAAAGGCTAAAAAAAAGAACACTTCGTATTCTGATATTTCAAAATATTTAAAATTAAGAACACCTGCTGTTCTTAAAAATGCCAAATGGCAAAATTGAGAACTGCGCTGTGCTATCAAAAGGAACTGCGTAGCGTTTCCTCCAAAAGCCAAAAAATCCCGCCCCTTATCGGGACGGGATCTGTTGTTTTATCGCATTCGTCGTTCAACGTCTGTCAGTCGTCTGCTTCACCTCCCTGGCCATACTGTTCGTAGTATAATTCCTCGAATACTAATGTTGTTCCTTTATCTCCGTAGAAGTGCTCTCCGCCGCCGCCTTCCTGTTTGAAGATCTCGCCGGTTTCTTCATTGGCCCAGCCGCCCTGGCTCAGTTCCTTCAGGGTGATGTGTTTGCCGGTGCCGACTTCCATCAGGTTGTCCATTTCGTATCCGGTGAAGATCTGGCCGCCGTTGATCAGTTCCTCTTCCTCTTCCGGAGCCGGAGCCGGAGCAGGTGCCGGTGCAGGAGCCGGTGCGGGCTGCGCTTCCGGTTTCGTGGTGCTGTAGTACTGTCCTACCGTGTATCCGGTCTGTCCGTTGTAGTTGACCCTGATCCATCCGTTGTCCACGCCGTCCTTGGTGACTGCGCCTGTTACATTGACCTGGTCTCCGTAATGGAATCCGCCGAGCAGCGGGTCATCCGTGGTATAGCCGCTGCGGACATTCACGCCGTCCTTTTCGGTGCAGTAGCGGATCTCGTTCAGTTCCCTGACTGCGTAGGCGGAGGTGGGCTGTTCCGCTTTCTTTATCGTGTCATACTGCAGGACCTTGAAGCTGCAGACCGCTTCCCTCACGGCCGCTGCCTCTTCCTTATCGGCGATGTTTCCTGTGATCACGAAAACCTCGTCTGGGGTGGAATAGAACATCTGGTAGACTTCCGCGAACTTCTCATTGGCTGTCTCGACCTTCGGGAGCTGTTCCCCGTTTGCCACGTGGTCGACTTTGATCATGTCCTTGCCGTCGCCGATGACGAACCAGGTGTTCGGGTCGTCGATGACCGTCCAGTTATCTTCATCCTTGGGGATCTGGATGGATAAGACTCCGTCGCGGGTAACAAAAGTCTGTATCGCTTCAGCTGCCTCGGCTGCCTCCGCCGGCGCCGGAGCCGGCGCCGGGGCTTCTGCTGCAAAGGCTGCTGTGCATATCATGGCGCCTGCCAGGCCTGCTGCCGTGATTCCGAGTAATGTTTTCTTTAATGTCTTCATCTTTATACTCTCCTTTCGAGTGATCGTTTGTTTTTGATGTCTGAACTATAGCACACGGTTTGTCACACAAGTGTCATACAGGTTTATTCAGTTTCTGCAGAGCCGGGTAGAGAAATTTGCGGGATGATATTGTATAATAAAAAAGAATATATTTGCCATCGGGAAAGAGTATGGAGAAGAATCTACTGAAAGGATACAACAGAGCGCAGTTCCGGGAATGGCTGCTGCTTCATGCGGCGCAGGAAAAAGAATGCTGGGTCGATGTGAAGCGGGGAAAACCGACGGATCCGGAAACATTTTACTATATTGATGCGGTGGAAGAAGCGCTGTGTTTTGGCTGGATCGATAACATCCATAAACCGATTGACGGAAAGCGGATGCAGCGATTTGCGCCAAGAAAGAAAAACAGCCCCTGGACGGAACTGAATAAAGAGCGCGTCCGAAGGCTGGAAAAAACAGGCCTTATGACCGCTGCCGGCCGCGCTGTCCTTCCGCCGATGGGGCCAAGAAGTTTTAAGGTAGACCCGGATATTGAGGCGGCCATGAAAGCGGCCAGATGCTGGACGAAATTCAGAAACTTCCCGCTTTTGTACCAGCGTATTCGGGCATACAATGTGGCGTTCTACAAAAAACGCAGTCCGGCGATCTATCACCAGGCACTGGAACATCTGATCAGCGAGACCCGGAAAGGAAAGATGTTCGGTGAATGGAATGATTACGGAAGGTTGTTGGATTATTAAGAGGAGGAAATGAAATGTTTGAATGTGGTTTTATCTATGTAGCGCCCGGACTGGATCCGGCAAAACAGCGGGCAGTGATCCCGTCCACGGACATTAATATGACGGTGATCGGCTGCGCCAATTACGATCAGGCAGAGGAAGTGGCCAAAGAGCTTGTTGCCAATGGATGCACGGCGGTGGAACTGTGCGCAGGATTTGGAAACGAAGGAATCTGCCGGATCAAGAAAGCAGTAGGGCCGGGGATCGCCGTCGGTGCGGTGAAATTTGATTTCCATCCGGCATTTGGATTTAAGAGCGGGGACGATATGTTCCAGTAACATAGGTTCTGTTAAGGAGGTATATGATCGAGATTAAACAAACAGCAGCGGAAGACCTCAAAGATGTGCAGCGGCTCTGGGCCGACGGAGACGTGATGCGCTTTGTCGGATTCCCGGAAGGACTTCACGAGACGGATGAGGAAATGCAGGATTGGCTCAAATGGATCGAATCCGGCAGACCCAGGGTCGATCATTTCTCAGTATTTGAAGATGGCGTTTATTGCGGGGAAGCATTTTACGAGATCGATCAGGAGCATGAAAACAGCGCCGCGCTGGACATCAAGCTGTTTGGCTTTGCGCGGGGACGGGGAATTGCCGCAAAAGCACTTTCCCATGCAATAGAAAAAGCGTTCCGAAACGGTGCGGATGTCGTATGGGTCGATCCCAATCCGGAAAATGAGAAGGCGATCGCATTATACGAAAAACTGGGCTTCAAAAGGAAAGAACGGCCGGAGTATCTGATCTGTGAAGACGAACCATTCACACCTGTTTACATGGAGCTTCGTAAAGGCGGCGCGGTCAGGCTCACCCAGGTCACGGAAGAGAACTGGCTCGAGGTGGCGTCTCTTTCTGTCAAGGAATCTCAGCAGGAATACCTGGCGCCGGCCATCGGCATTCTGGCGCGAGGATACGTTTACCGGGACTGCAATGCCAGAGTGTTCGTGATCGAGCATGACGGCATCATCGTCGGCGCAGCCCTTGTCCGGGAGTTTACGGATGAGCCGCTGGGCTACGACCTGCAGCAGTTCATGATCGACCGGCATTTCCAGGGCAGGGGTTACGGCTTTGCCGCTTTGAAACTGATCCTGGAGGAACTTCGCAAAGAGGGCCATTACGATCATGTGGAAGTATGCGTGAAGAAAAAGGATGTTGAGGCCATCCGCCTTTATGAAAAGTGCGGCTTCACCGATTCCGGCTATATCGATGAAGATGCGCCGGATTCGCTGAATATGATCTGTTATCTGTAGAAGGCAGTTGAAGGCCGGTCAGGCCGGCTTCAGCTTATTGATTTCCGGGCCTGCTGGAATTTCAGCCGCTCTTCGATTGTCTGGAAGAATTCCTTGTGCTGCTGTTTCTGGTGGATAAAGAGAGCAGCCAGGATGTACTGCAGCACAGCCCCTTTTTGAAACTCGTAAGTTTCTGTCATAGTCATCTGACACTCTCCCTGGACTTCCTTAAATGTGGCGGACCAGTGGAGAGTGAATTTTTGGGATCGCATTTCATATCCGCAGCTCTTGCCGGGGGTGCGGTCTGTGATGTGAGCGATCAGCTGGCCGTTCTGGACCTGGCTGGAGCTGGTATTTTCGTACACCTCATCAGCCATAGGCTCATAGGCGAATCCTTCCGGATTTGCAGCGGAAGTGACCGCTTCATAGACATCCATGCAGCTGTATTTAAAATAATATTTGCTGGTTCTGCTTTTCTTCATCGTTTTAATCGTCTTCACTGCCGCACAGTTTGCGACGGCTCAGTTCATAGATGGTCTGCCGGAAGATTTCCGGAGTCCGCATATTGTGGACAAAGGGGGTCCGCTTATCAGGGCGTCCTACACATTCCTCGACAAACTGATGAGCCCATGCGACATACTGATCATCAGGCGATCCGATCGGAAGCGGACAGCTGACGCCGATGGTGATCCGGTCGCCGTATTCTTCGAAGATCGCCCGGGTATCATTGGCGTTGAACTGGGGTGCCCAACAGTCTACGCCTGCTTCGATCATGACAGGGGTATGTTCCGCGTGATTTCCGCAGCTGTGCATTTCAAAGATCATATCGTTGGCATGTACACAGTCTACAACCCGCTTCAGATACGGATAGATCATTTCCCTGAGGGTCTCAACGCCGAACAGAGGCGCCCGCTGGCTGCCCCAGTCATCATGAAACTCCAGGGAATCCAGATGGAAGTGCTGTTTCATGAGCGGGATCATCTCTTCATATAAACTTGCCAGCCGGTCAAAAAACTGGTGGACATAAGGTTTGCTGTCATCATCGATCAGGGCTACGGCAGCATTTTCAAAATCCATAAACGAGATCAATCGCTCAAAAAATCCGCAGAAAATCGTAGCATTCAGGGCAAAATCCGTTGTCAGGTAATTCCTGTTCCGAAGAGCACATCCTTCCCAGTCCCAACTTTTTGGATCCGGCCAGATCGTTTTCTCCATGATCTCTTCAGCCTCTTCTGCAAAAGGCTTTCCGGGACGGACGGTGGCACCTCCTACCTGAGGAACGTATTCCCAGTCAATGCCGAACATATCCAGTCCGCCGGTCAGCGTCGACCGGTCAAATGGCTCATCGCTTAAAACAGCGCCCCGCACCAGATTGTCGGGAAAGATATTGGCCATGAATTTCTTGCAGTCGGTAAACAGCGGGATCCAAAAAGGCTTTTCGCCCCGAAGCGCCAACAGATAGTTCTCTCTGGGAGAAATGGGGGTATTGTAGATCGGAGCTTTCCCTGCGGGAAGCATGGTGAAGTATCCTTTTGGCTCCAGCTCTTTCCTGGAAAATGGAACGTATTGCATAACGGATCTCCTGAAAACGGTATTTCTGGCATGCATATTAGCATAAGACAGAAAATAATGAAAAGCTCCGATTTTTAGAATAAGCCCGAGAGCGCTAAATAGTCTCGCGGCCAATGACCCGCTGATTGGAAGTAAGGAACCTGTTGCGGTATTCGGTGGGAGAGCAGTGGTTGATCTTTTCGAATACTTTATAAAAATAGCTGACATTCTGATATCCGACTTTATCTGCGATTTCTGCTACGGATAAAGCGGTGTCTGACAGCAGCTTTTCCGCCTGGGTGATCCGTGCCTTCTGCAGAAGATCGGTAAAGTTCTCCCCGGTGTTTTTCTTGAGGTATTGGCTCAGATAGCTCTGATTGAAATGAAATACATCCGCCAGCTGGCGCAGCGTCACATTCCGGCAGTTGTGCGTGATGTAATCCTGCAGCTGGGTGAGCGTGTTATGAGAAATGTTTTCCGGAGTTTCCAGTGCCGTGAAGGTATCGGAGCCGCTGAGCAGGTAGGAGAAGAACAGGAGCACAAACTGGTTTACGATTTCTTCCCACATGGTAGGTTTATAGGTGTTATGGTAAAATGCGGCGGCCAGCATGTAGGACATTTCCTCGACCCGGTCCGGACTGCCGGATGCAAGGAGATAAGGGCTGAGCAGAGTGTCTTCAAAAATGATCGCCCGGAAAAACCGGTAAAACGTGTATTCCCGAGGCAGACGGGGAAGCAGGGATTCGCTGATAAAGGCAGCTGCGAGTACGACGTGAATGACGATGGTATCCTCGCTCAGGTTGCAGTAATTGGTGGGGACATTTGGCGCGATGATACAGACGTCGCCGGTCTTCAGACGGATCTCGTTTCCGTTTACATACAGGAAACACTGGCCGTGCAGGCAGTAACAGACCTGGGTATTGGGGACGGTGTGTTCCGACCGCTGCTTTCGGGAATGAAAGAGAACCTTGCGCCCTGCAAAGATCTCATCCAGCTTCCGGTAAAAATGATCCCCGGGGGAAGTGAATGCATCCAGGAATTCTTCAGAACTGGAAAACTGGAAATGTTTATACAGCAGTTCTTTCATCTCCGGACAGGTCAGCATCGCCTGAAGAGGGAAAATGTCCCTGCTGGCCTCGCATGCCCGGAGAATTCCTTCCATGTAAGACGTCTTTTCTAAGAACGAGATGTAATCCTGCAGCTGCATAAAATCCCTCCGGCAATCTCTATAATAATTGTGGATGCAAAAGCGAAGAAATTACATTTAATCCGTGATAATTTTTGCTTTTTTTTAATATAATATAAAAATAAGCCATAATCAAACAAAAAATCTGAAGCGTGATATAAAAAACGGTCATATCGAATTTACAGGAACTTTGGTATAAAAAAGGAGTAATAGAAGGAAAATTGGTGATTATCCATAGGAGCACACATGATATGACGAGATCTTTTGGCTAAATTCTCCTAAATATGGGATAAAAATCCGATATGTCCAGATGTTATTTGTTGAAAAGAGAAAAGGAGAAATAACATGAAAAAGATTTTAGTTCTTATTCTTGCTGCAGTCATGGTGTTCAGTATGGCTTCCGCTGCCTTCGCAGAAGAAGCACCGGAAGTAGAGGCAGTATCCCTGAAACTGGGTACCTTCCCCGGCGACACAATGGATTTTATGAACCAGTATGCTGAGATGGTAAATGAAGCATCCGGCGGAAAGATCACGATCGAAGTACTGAACTTCCTTACCATGGGAAGCCCTGTTGATGCTGTCAATATGTGCAAGAGCGGCGCTCTGGACATCCTGATCATGTCCGGCAATGATTATGTAGGATATGCTCCCTGTTCTGCAGCGATCGCTGTTCCGTTCGCTGTGAAGGATGTAGAAGAAGCATTCAAGGTAGAGCAGGCTCTTTTGGCCAATGATTTCTTCCAGGATTGGGAAGGCGAAGTCCTGGCAATCCTGCTGACCGACATGCAGTATATTGCAATGGCTAAGAAAGAGATTACCAGCAAAGATGATTTCTCCGGTCTGATCGGACGCTGCCAGAATGCAAATGGTATCGCTGTTCTTTCTTCCCTGGGTGCATCCATTACGACTATCACCACAAACGAAGTATATAACGCACTGAACACAGGCGTTATCGACTTCTCTGTTTCCTCCCCGACCAATATGATCTCCTCTTCCTATGGCGAAGTCGTTGATTATATCGTTGATCAGCCTCTGTACTGCGACGCAAACTGCCTGATCATGAACCAGGCAAAATATGATTCCCTTTCTGATGCTGCAAAACAGATCCTGAAAGACTGCGGCACCAAGTTAGAGGAAGATTACAATGTCTGGAACGTAAATGGTGAGAAAGAAGCCATCGAAACCCTGAAAGAGCAGGGCGTCAACTTCATTCCGTGCCCGGAAGATGTTCTGGCAGCCATGGAAGAAGCCGCTGTTACCTGCAAGGCAGACTATGACGCAAACCTGCAGAAGGCCGGCGTTGATACTGATCTTATGAACAAGGTCATAGAGGAAGCATTAGCTGCTGAATAAAGAACCGGATCGTTAGAAGTTGTCATACACCGTATGTTTGGACGGGATGACGCCCTGAGCCAGCGGCGTCATCCCGTTATTCAATGAAATGGGAAAGGAGGTATCCATGAAGGCGTTTAACCGATTAACAGCGGGCTATCGGAAGGTCACAGACGTATTTGGATTGTTGGGATCCATCGGACTGTTCCTTATGGTGGCCATTACGTTTATTGATGTCTTTATGCGTTACTTTTTTAAAGCTCCGATCGTCGGGTCTCAGGAAATGGTGCAGTTTACCATGGTCGTGACCATGTTCGGCGGAATGGCGTGCGCCGCGTCCCGGGGAATGCTGATCTCGGTGGATGCGATCACCCAGAAGTTCCATCCGATGCTGCGGCATACCCTGAAGTTTATCTTTACGATCCTGGGTGCTGCCTGCTCCGTGATCATGTGCATCAAAATGATCGAACAGGCAGTCTACTATATCAAAAATCCAATGCAGGTCAGCCCGATCCTGAAATGGTCCTATGTGCCGTTTTATGTATTCGCGGCTCTGGGCCTTATGTTTTTATCCATTGAAATGATCATTCAGATCGTTTTGTGCATTTTCAAATATATCAACAAAGAACAGGCAATTACCACCGGCAGGCCGCCGGAAGAAGGAAAGGAGGAACAGGTCAATGAGTAATCTGACAATCGGACTGATCTGTCTCGGAATCATGATCGTCCTGATGTTCCTGGAAGTCCCGCTGGGATTTGCATTTATTATTTCCGGCGTCATCGGTCTTACCTGGATGCTGGGGCCTGCCATGGCCGTCAACTATCTGAAGACAGTTCCTTATAATACGGTGGCCTCGTACAGTTACGCGGTCATGCCCTTGTTCATGCTAATGAGTGATACCTGTACCAAGGGGAAGCTAACCACCAATGCCTATGACGCCGCCCGGAAATGGCTGGGGCGTCTGCCGGGCGGTCTTGCTATTACCACAACCGTCGCATCCGGTATCTTCGGCGCAATCTGCGGCTCTATGACGGTTACTTCCCTGATCATGCCGGAAATGGCGTGGCCGGAAATGAAACGTCACAACTATTCTCCGGAACTTGGCCTGGGATCCATTGCGGCAGCTTCTCCTCTGGCCATTCTGATCCCGCCTTCCACCCCGCTGATGGTCTATGGTATCTTAACCGGAACCTCGGTAGGATCCTTGTTTATGGCAGGCTGGGTGCCGGGCATCATGCTTCTGGTGATGATGTCCATCGTGACCGTGGTCATCGTGAAGCTTCATCCGGACTGGGCGTCGAAACCGCAGAAGTTCCCATTAAGGGAAAAAATGAAATCCCTTCTTGGCGCGCTTCCGATCCTGATCCTGGTCGTGCTGGTCATGATCTGTATCTGGGGCGGTATTACGACGGTCATCGAAGCCGGCGGCATCGGTGCGGCAGGCGCATTGATCATCTGCGCGATCCAGCGAAAACTGACTCTGAAGCAGATGGCGCAGACCATCCGCAACACCGCCATGATGGCTGCAGGAATGTTCCTTCTGCTGATCGGTATCCAGGTATTCAACGCCTGTGTTACCTTCTCGGGGATCCCCACCTTTATGGGCAACTGGGTCACCTCGCTTCCGCTTTCTCCAAGAGCGATCCTGTGGGTTATTATCCTGGTTTACCTGGTCCTGGGATGCTTTATCGACGGCGCTCCGGTAACCATGATCTGTATCCCGCTCTTTGCGCCAATCGTAAGCGCATTGGGATTCAATCCTATCTGGTTCGGTATTCTGACGACGATGACGTCCGCAATCGGCGCGATCTCTCCGCCGGTTGGCATCTGTCTGTTCCTGGTATCTTCCAAGGTTCCGGATGCCGGACTGAACCGGATCATCAAAGGCGCGATCCCGTATCTGATCACGATGATCATCGCACTGATCATTCTGTTCTATGTACCGGATCTGTCGCTGTGGCTGCCGGGACTGATGCAGTAAACATTGTATAACAGGCGGCGGAAACATTTCCCTGCCTGACGGAGGAACAAGTATGGAACAAAAAGAACTGGCCAGACTGGTCAATATGGCTGACGTGACAGAGATCCAGATGATCATGGGCAAGCTCACGCAGTATTTTGACCAGTTTGACGTAATGAAAATATATAACAAACTGCTGGCAAAGGATCATCCGGAGGTCAGTGTGGAGATCACGGAATGCGGGATCTTCGAAGGGCCGGAAACGGTGAAAGCCTATATGGAAGGGATCCAGCGCTACATGGACGATCCCTCTGACAAACGGGGCTGGATGGTCCTGCAGAACCTGGCCAATCCGGCGGTTGTTGTCAGCAAAGACGGAAGACGCGCCTTAGGCAATTGGGATCTCCTGGCGCCTATGGCAATGCAGGCTGCACCATATCCTGGGGCGGAGCGCAAACTGACCGCCTTCTGGTTCTGTGGCCGGTATACCAATGAATTTGTAAAAGTGGACGGGGTCTGGAAGATCCTGAAGCTGCGCCTCATCAGTTTCTTCAAATCCCCGCTGGATCAGGGATGGATCAAGCAGCAGGACTGCATCCGCTTCTGGGCCAATACCGGGGTCAAACCGACCCGGGTGCGGGACATTTCCACTTTCTATCATTCGGATGCGTTCTATTCCGGAGAGGAACTGTATACACTGGGGACTCATTTGCCGAAAGAATGCCCGGGAGAGAGCGAAGAAGAGGCTGTCTATACGGAAGATGAAGCCACGATGGCACGGATTCAGAGAGCCGCCGACATCCGGGAGATCGAAATGCTCCAGTCCCGCTATATCACTCTGCTGGATTCCTTCTCCATGACGGAGATGTTCGAAAAACTCTTTGCTACAAACCATCCGGAGGTTTCCTTCGAGATGGTAGAGGGTGGCGAGTACAGCGGCGAAAAACTGCCGGCTTTTATCAAACAGTGCGACATGTTTATGCAGAGCCCCGCTTCCAAGCACGGATGGTTTGGCGTGATCGACCTGTGGACCCCCAACATCGTGATCGGCGAGGATGGGGAGTATGCGGTGGCAACCTTCCATGCATTCTCTCCTCATGGGATGGATGTTTCCGTTTATCCGTCTGATGAGCGGAAAATGACGGCTTACTGGTTTATCGGCCGTTATTTCCAGAAATATGTGAAGATCAATGGCGAGTGGAAGATCCTGAAAAACCGGGTGGCAGCATTTACCAGACCTCCGTATGATGAAGGCTGGATCCGTCAGCCGGAAGCCCGCAGGATCACCCATGATTATCATACCAAACCCAGCAAACCATCCCGCGTCATTACCTATCATCCGGATAATGTCTATTCCGGTGACGGTGCGCACACCTGGGGACCGTTTTTGCCGGACCAGGGAGAATATCAGGGAGGTGCAGAATGAAAAACCAATTAACCTGGGCTGCGGATATCAATGAGATCCAGCAGCTGATGAACCGCTATATCGTCAATGTCCATCGGATGAATTACATGGACAGCTTCAATGAGCTCATGGCCAACACCAACCCGGAGCTGGAATTTGAATATATGGAAAGCGGCGCCTATGTAGGGCCGGAACACGTGAAAGCTTATATGCAGGCACTGCATGATTATATGCAAAGTCCCCAGGACAAACTGGGCTACATGGGCCTCAATCACTGCATGACTCCCAATATTGTGATCAATGACAAGGGAGATAAGGCACTCGGGCAATGGAATATATTCAGCCCCTGGGCTCAGCCCGCAACCCCGTTCCCCTGTGATAAGCGCAAGCTTACAGCTATGTGGTTTACCGGGAAATACGAGGTGACCTTTATCCGGGAGCAGGATGCCTGGAAGATCCTGAAGATCCACCTGATCGCTTATACCAGGGCTCCGTATGAACTGGGATGGGTACGCCAGGCAGATGCCATGCGGATTCCCATCATGCATGGGCTGACTCCCGATCATGCGCCGAGATATTATACGTATCATCCGGATTGTGTGTATTCTTCCGCGAATATATTTAACTGGGGTCCCTTCCTGCCGGAAGAAACGGACTTTTAAGACAGATGACGGATGCCATCGGAAAGGAACCACTTATGAACTATACCGTATTAAGCCCCTGGGCGGAGATCGATGTTGAGGATGTCGCTCCGCTGTCCCCCAGACTCGATACACTGGAAGGGAAAACCATCGGTTTATTTGCCAAATTCAAACATCACGATCCGCATATCATGAAAGAGGTGGGCCGCCAGATCCAGGAACGTTTTCCTTCTGTCAAAACAGAGTTTCTCCAGTATCCCAAGGATACGGCGGAAATCGAAAACGATCCGGAGTTCCTGCCTGTGTTCAAAGAGTTTTTAAGCAAATGTGACGCCATGATCTCCGGAAACGGCGACATGGGTTCCTGCGCCTTGTTCTGTTCCTACAACACGGGACTGGCAGAAAAAATGGGCGTTCCCTGCGTCATGATCTGTGACAGGACATTTGAAGAGACCACAGTAAGAGGCGCCGCCTGCCGCGGCGTGTCCAACCTGCGGCATGTCTGTACGGATCTGAAGGATTATTCTTTTGTACCGGTGATCGCCGGAGAATTTCTGGAAAAAGAGATCGCGCCGAAGATCGCTGCCCATCTGGACGAGATCATTGACGCGCTGGTAAGGCCCCTGACCAAAGAAGAGGCGACGGCTGTGGTAAAGGACAATACCATGGCGCATTACACCTTTACCGGCACCCTGGATGAAGTGAACCGGGAATTCTACAGAAGGGGATGGACCAACGGGGAACCGATCATTCCGCCCACACGGGAAGCCGTGGATGAGATGATGCGGGGAACGGATCTGGCCCCTGATCATGTGCTGGCGAAACTTCCGCCGATGAAAGGGATCTGTACCGTAGAAAAACTGGCGATCAATGCGGTCATGGCAGGATGCCTTCCTACGTATTTTTCAGTGCTCCTGGCAGCGGTGGAAGTGATGACAGATCCGAAGATCCATCTGGAGGGCTATACCAGCAGCGCTGCCTGCTGGGGACCGCTTGCCGTGCTGAACGGTCCGATCCGTAAGATCACCGGAGTAGAATGCGGCCGCAATCTGATGAGCCGCTACAAAAAAGCCAGTGCCACCATTGGCAAGGCCATCGCCTATACGATCATGAACATTTCCGGATGCCGGTCCAAGATCGAGGATCTGTCCGGATTCGGACATGAAGGCCGTATGGGAATGTGTATAGGAGAAGATGAGGAACACAGCCCCTGGGCGCCGATCCATGTGCAGAACGGGCTGGCTCCGGAGGATTCCGCGATTACCATGTTCTGGCCATCGGAGCGGGTTGGTTTCTTTGAGCGTACAGCGCCGGACATCCTGGATAAACTCTGCGTCGGCCATGACCTGGAATTTGATCCGGGAGCCTGCGTGATCCTGCCGGAAACACACGCCAGAACGCTGGCGGAAGCAGGTTATGGACCGGAAGACGTCAAGGATTACATTGTGGAATATGCCCGTAAGCCATCAACCGCCAGCCGGGTACAGTGGGTGAAGGGAAGTCACCACAGCCGCGGCGTGATCCTGCCGGAAAAGGAGGGATCTTCCATGCGGATGTACTGGAACAAGGATCATCTGCTGATCGTCGTTGCGGGTCTTGGCATGACCAACGTCCTGATGGGCGGCGGCGACCACGGCGGACCGGTCACCAAAAAGATCACATTCCCGAAGGATTGGGAACAGCTGGTAAAGGATTATCCCTGTGAAGAACCGGAGTATGTGATCTATTAGTTATATTGTTTTACTGCAGTATTGGAGGTAATAAAATGAGAAAGTGTAAATGGATCTCAGTGATCGGCATGCTGCTGGCATGTATGCTGGTGTTTGGAAGCGTCTTTACGGTATATGCGGCGCCGGAAGAAGGTCAGTCCGCGGAAGGTGAAGCTGCTTCTGATGGAGAGCAGTCCCCGGAAAGCGAAGACTCGGAAGGAGAATCCGCAGAAGAGGCGGGCGGAATCCCGGCAGCTCTTTTAGCTGCGCCGGAACCGCTGCTGCTTCCGCCGGAAGTTGCAGGACTGGAAACGATCGAAGCGGAACCATGGCTTCAGATCTCTGCCGTGAATCCGGGTCTGGAAGGACCGGCATTTGATGACGAAGGATATCTCTATATTTGTGATACTTCACCGATCTCACCGGAAAACCACATTTTGAAGATTGGTGAAGATCAGCAGATCGAAGCAATTTATGCGGGAACGGAAGATCCTGTCGGCCTTGCCTTTGATGCAGACGGAAGACTGTATGCAGCCTGCATGTCAGGCGATATTATGGCCATGGATAAAGACGGAGGCAATCTGGAGATCATTACTCCGTTGTATGAAGGAGAGCCCTTCTCCCCGAACGACATCGTGTTTACTGCTGAAGGCAATATGTATGTCACGGACTGGAGAGGTACGATCGTAGATCCCATCGGCGGAATTTACATGCTGACCAAAGAGAGCGGTTTCAAGGATGCTGTGAAACTTGTCGGCAATCTGGCAAGCCCGAACGGGATCTCCTTATCTCCCGACGGCACTGTTCTGTGGATCGGCGTTTCCCTGGCCAATACCGTCCTGAAGATCACGCTTGACGGAGAAGGCAAGGTATCGGATATGTTGGGAATCCTTCCCGTTTACCAGAATACAGGCAGCGACGTTCCGGATTCCAATAAGACAGACAGCGCAGGCAACCTGTACCAGGTATTTATGCAGGGCGGCCGTGTTCTGATCTTCAACAGCAACGGCGTCCCCATCAAAAATGTGATCATTCCGGAGCGCTCTCAGGGAATGCTTTCCATGACGTCCAACATGATCATCAAGCCGGGTACGACAGAAGCTTATATCCTGGCAGCAGATTTTGTAAACGGAGCATGGCTCTATCGTTTCGACGCGCTTGCGGAAGGGAAATAAAACCGTTTCTGCCGGAAGCGCTTCAGGCAATTCGTAGAATAAAAGCAGTCCGAAGTTGAATGTAAGTAGGCTGAGTCCAGGCATAAAGCCTGCGGCGCAGCCTTTTTACATGTCTGCCTCAGTGAATCTGTCTTGACAATTTCAGATTTTTCAATTTACTATGTTACTGTGCAACAATAAAATGCGTGCTGATGCTCAGCCTGGTTACCATCCCAAGTAATCCGGAACAGCATTGTTTTTTTAAAAGAGGTAGTATCTGTTTTGAAATCACATTCCGGAATTTCCTTAAAAGCAGCTATTTTAACAGTGTCTCTGGTCCAGCTCGGGACCAATGGGATCGGCCCGATCCTGGCGCGGATCTCCGCGGCATTTCCAGAAGCTTCCGACACGACGATCCAGTTCCTGATGACATTTCCGATCCTGTTTACCATGGTGTTCGAGATCGTCTCTGCCCTGATCGCGCAGAAGCTTCCGAAAAAAACGCTCTCGATCATCGGCCTTGCGATCATTGCTGCCGGAGGCGTCCTGGCGGTGCTGCAGCATTCGAGCCTTGCCATCCTGTTTGTCTGGGCAGGCGTGATCGGCATCGGGCTCGGCATGGTGGCGCCCATTGCGCCGGCATTGATCAATGAAAACTACGACGGCCGGGAAAAGCAGATGATGCTCGGCTGGCAGAACAGCGCTTCCACCATCGGAAGCATGATCATGACATTTGCCTGCGGCTTCCTGGCAGCCGGCGGATGGCATTTCGGCTATTTCGTCTATCTACTGGCGATCCCTGGGATCATCTGCGCGGTGATCGGGATCCCATCGCATAAAAAACAAAGTTCTTTTGGAAGCCCAGCCTCCGGCGGCGAACGGGGGCCTTTCCGCTTGGTGGTCTGGCGGGAAATGATCATCGCCTGCTTCTTCCTCATGCTATACAGCGCTGTCCCGGCCAATCTGGCCATGCTTCTTACCGAGCGGGGGATCACGGATACTTCTGTTTCCGGCGTTGTTACCACGCTGTTTTCTCTTTCCGGCATGCTGGTGGGGCTTGTATTTGGCTATGTCGTCAGAGTCTTCCGGAAATTCACTAATACGTTGGGCGTGATCATGCTGACCGTGGGATTATTTATTATGGGAACCACCAAAGCGCTTCCCTGGATGATCGTGGGCTGCATTGTCGCCGGTACTTCCATGAGTATGGTCATGCCGGTGCTGATGGGCGCCGCCTCCAGGCTGCGCGGCTACGAGATCATGAATTCCGCCCTGATCATGGCCAGCACTTCGGTCGGCATTTTTATTACCCCGCTTCTGACATCTCTCACCGCAGCAGTAACCGGCAGCAACGCTGTTTCCTACCGGTTCATCGGGTTTGGACTGATCGGAATCCTCCTGGCTGCTGCGACGTTGGTGCTGAAGATTGAAAGGAAGAGGGCCTGAGCTGCAGCATTTGCGAGGCTGTGCATGATTTTTCAGAAGGCTTTGTAACGAATACGAGGCTGTGCATGATTTTTTGTAATATATTCGAGGGTATGCACGATTTTTGCTCTTGAAAAGGGGTCAAAATCATGCATACCCTCGATTTTGCTGCACGGCTTTTTTGGAAATCACGCATAGCGTTTGTTTTGTTACACATTTTTCTGGAAAATCATGCATAGCGTTGATTTCAGTGCAGCAGCGGGGGGCAATCACAGCCGATCCTAAATGAATAAAAGGTTTTGGAGGGTGTGGATATCGAATATTCAGTATTCTCCTTCATTTACCGTCCACAGTTACCAGGAGCTGTGGACGGTATTCATATAGAAAACACAGCATTCTCAGCAAAATACCGTCCATCGTCTTTCATATCTGTGGAGGGTAAATTATGAAAAATGTTGGATTTATGCAATACCTGCCGTCCAACGGCGAGCTGCATTATCTGTCAGATCCATACCTCCAGCAGAAACATTTGTGATATAATGGAAAAACAATTTCGGTCGGCGGTGGAGGATGAGATGCTTGATCATAAAGGATTTGACTTATGGGCAGCCGGGTACGACAGGGCAGTAGGCATTTCAGAGGAAGAACATGCTTACCCATTTGCCGGATACAGGGATGTGCTGGGAACCATTTATAAGATCATTATGGAAAAGCCGAACGCTGTTGTTCTGGATCTTGGCTTCGGCACCGGCACGCTCGCAGCGAAGCTGTACGAAAACGGCTGCACGATCTACGGCCAGGATTTCTCCGCCAGGATGATCGAGCTGGCTTCCGGGAAGATGCCCCGGGCCCATCTGTATCAGGGCGATTTCACGAAGGGACTGGCAGCGCCGCTCCTTACGAAAAAATATGATTTCATCACAGCCACCTACTCGCTGCATCATTTGACGGATGCGCAGAAGGCGGCGTTTCTGCGCGAACTGCAAGGGCTTCTGGGTCCCGGCGGGCGGATCCTGATCGGCGATGTCGCCTTCGAAACTAGGGCTTTGCTGGAGCAGTGCCGGAAGGACGCGGGCGATGAGTGGGATGACGAGGAGATTTATTTTGTTGCGGACGAGATGAAGAAGGTATTCCCACAGCTAACCTTTACGAAGATTTCCTATTGCGCCGGGGTGTTGTCCCTGAATTCCCGGTAGCATTTTCAGGCTGATTCCTATATCATAGAAAAATGAAACTGTTATACGACAAAGACATCAGAGAGCCGCTGTTTTTCTTCCTGGAGGAAGTGTACGGCAAGGTCCGGTTTTTCGAAGAAAAGGTCATCGGGAAATCCCGCGCCGACGTCATGATGGTGACGGAAGACGGGCTGGTGGGGATCGAGATCAAAAGCGACGCCGACACCTACGCCAGGCTGAAAGGGCAGGTCCGCAGCTACAACCGGTATTTCGACCGCAATTACGTGGTGATCGGAACGTCCCATGCGCAGCACATTTTCGAGCATGTGCCGGAGGAATGGGGGATCATCACGGTGGAGCTGGTGGGCGGTGCGCCGGATTTTTATATCCTGCGAAAGCCGCAGCCCAATCCGAAATGCAAACTCAAGGATCAGCTGTCCTTCCTCTGGAGAGCGGAGCTGGACCATGTGAAGAAAGACTACATCCGCTTTAAATATGCGGACAAGAGTAAAGACTTCCTGCGGAAGAAGATCCTGGAAAAGGTGCCGGAGGAGGAGATCCGCAGACGGATCGTGCAGGAACTGTTTGAGCGGGAATATACGACGGGGAAACCATTATGATCGAGATCAGATTTGAACAGGAACATAACCAGGCGGCGGCCTACGACGGCGAGCGGAACGTGGGCGTCTGCCAGTACCAGGCTCTGCCGGACAGATGGATCATCAACCACACCTTTACGGAACCGGAATACGGCGGGCAGGGAATTGCCCGGAACATGGTAGAGTGTGTAAAGGAGCAGGCGGCGCTGAAACAGGTCAGACTGGAAGCGACCTGCTGGTACGCAAAGAAAGTGTTGAGCGAATAAATGGATCGGGAGAATGTTCGGAAAATCATTTCGCTGCGGCATTTGCTTCATCAGCATCCGGAACTGTCGATGCAGGAGGTGCAGACCAAAGGCATTCTGATGGAGTTTCTGCGGGAGCATACTTCCCTCGAGCTGGTGGACCGGGGCAGCTGGTTTTATGCGGTAAAGAGGGCGGAGCGGGAGCCTGCAGTGGCAGGATCGGCGGAGCAGACACGGGCGGAGCGAGATTTGGCGGAGCAGACATTGCCAGCTCGGATCGCCTTCCGGACGGATATGGATGCGCTTCCGATGGGGGAAACGATCGATCTGCCATATGCGTCGCTTCATCCCGGCATTTCCCATAAATGCGGCCACGACGGGCATATGGCGGCGTTGTGCGGTCTGGCCATGGAACTGGACCTTTATGATCCTGGGAAAACGGTGTATCTGATCTTCCAGCCGGGCGAAGAGATCGGCGCCGGCGCATTGATCTGCAAGGACCTTCTTCAGGAGGAAAACATCTCCGAAATCTATGCGTTCCACAATCTGAGCGGTTACCCGGAGGGCACCGTACTGTATCATCCGGAAACGACTCAGCCCGCATCGGAGGGGCTGATCATCCGCCTGACCGGGCGGACGTCCCATGCGGCGGAGCCGGAGAAGGGCAGCAATCCCGCCCAGGCGATAGCCTCCATCATACTGGAAGCGCAGAAGCTGGCCGAATGTGAGCAGAAGCAGTTGCTTTTCTGTACCGTGACTGGCGTTCGCGTAGGCGCGGGGGATTTCGGCATCTCCCCCGGGGACGGGGAGCTGCGCATGACCCTGCGGTCCGATGCGGAGCCGAAGATGAAGGAACTGGAAAGCCGCATTTTGGAGTTCGCAAGAGAGCGGGCCGACGAGTTTGGTCTTCAGATGGAGTTTGAAATCCGCGATTATTTTCCGGAGACTAGAAATCACCCGGCGTGCCTGGAAAAAGTGCGGCGGGCGGCAACGCAGGCGGGCGTACCTGTCATGAAAATGGATTCTTTATGGCGGCCCTCGGAGGATTTCGGGTATTATCTGAAGGAATGCCCGGGCGCGCTGTTTTATGTTGGAAATGGAACCGGCCATCCTGCCGTCCATACCGGGGCGTATGATTTTAACGACCGGATCCTGGAGCCGGCGGTCGATGTGCTCTTAAGGATCGCGATGGAATGAGCGCTTTGGCCCAATTAAAAAAAATAGGGAGAGGACAACTATGCTGATACAAATGATCATGTTTGATCTGGACGGAACATTGCTTCCTATGGATATGGATGAATTCACGGGCGAGTATTTCAGGCTGCTGACCCGGAAAATGGCGCCGTACGGGTACGAGCCGGAAGCCATGGTCAAAGCCACCTGGCACAGCACGGGATGCATGGTCAAAAACGACGGCCGCTGCAGCAATGAAGAAGCGTTCTGGAAAGACTACGCCGACATTTACGGGGAGAAAGTGCTGAAAGACAGGCCTGTCATCGAGGGATTCTACGCCAATGAGTTCCAGGGAGTCCAAAAGGTCTGCGGCTTCAATCCGAAGGCGGCGGAAATCGTCAGATGGCTGAAAGAGAAGGGCGTGCGTGTGGCACTGGCCACGAACCCTTTATTCCCCACGCCGGCCACGGCGGCGCGGATCCGCTGGGCGGGTCTCGAGCCGGAAGAGTTCGAGTTTTTCACAACCTATGAAAACATCGGCTATTGTAAGCCCAACCCGGACTACTATCGCGAAGTGCTCAGGAGGGCGGGCCTGCCTGCGGGGAACTGTGTCATGGTGGGAAATGATGTGGGGGAGGACATGATCGCCGCCGAACTTGGCATGAACGTATTTCTCCTGACAGACTGCCTGCTCAACAAGGTTGGCGCGGACATTAACCAGTACCCGCATGGAGGCTTCGATGAGCTGAAGGTGTATCTGCAGACGCTGCTCGGATAGGAGAAGATCTATCTGACAGGAATCGAAGAAGCAGGACTCCCCTCAGATGAATGTGATCTTAAGCAGAAAAGGAAACATGCGCAGAATCGTTTCGCGATTTATATTTTTCGCCAAAACAAGAATAGTTTCGTTTCGCGATTTGCATTTTTCGGTAAAATAAGAATAGTGCACTATTCGCGTTTTGCAAATTTCATTGATTTACGAATAGTTTTTATTGTTTTTTTCATGAAAATTATTCTTTTTTCACGAGTTTTCTCCAAATAAGAATAATGCCCTATTCTTGTTTGGGTGATTTTTAAAAATCGCGAAAAACCACCAAAACAGAAAGCTCCCGGCAGCCGGAACCGGCAGTTTACAAGTCGATCATCCGTCATTAGGAGTGGTCGCCCGTCGGGCGACCGTTTGGTTTTGCGGATTTGCTATACTGGCATCATCAAGAGCAAAGGAGGATGCAGCAAATGTATGGAGCATTATTAGGAGATATGATCGGCGCGCCGTATGAATTTGACCGGAGCCCCAAAACCAAGGAGTTCCCGCTCTTTGGGTGGGGGACGGAGTTTACGGATGATTCCGTGATGACCATCGCGGTGGCGGAAGCTCTGATGGACAGCATCGGCAAACCGGAGAATGAGATAAGAAAGGCGCTTGTCACCTCCATGCAAAAATGGGGTCACAGATACCCGGACGCCGGATACGGAGCCAGGTTCTATGGCTGGCTGGAAGCGGATGATCCGCAGCCCTACGGCAGTTTCGGCAATGGCTCTGCCATGCGGGTATCCGCGGCGGGGTGGCTGTTCGATACCCTGGAAGAGACCAGGCGGTACGCTAGGCTGACAGCCGATGTCACCCACAATCATCCGGAAGGAATCAAAGGAGCTGAGGCTGTGGCCAGCGCCATTTATATGAGCAGGAACGGTTTTTCAAAGGAGGAAATCCGGGAATATATCGTCCGGGAATTCGGGTACGATCTTTCCAGGACCTGCGACGAGATCCGGCCGGAGTATCATCATGTGGAAAGCTGCCAGGAGACGGTGCCGGAAGCGATCACCGCTTTCCTGGAAGGCACGGACTTTGAAGATGTGATCCGGACCGCGGTTTCTCTGGGCGGTGACTGTGACACGCTGACCTGCATCGCGGGCGGCATGGCGGAAGCATTTTACGGGGTTCCTGAGGAAATGAAAAAGGAATGCCGCAAGCGTCTTCCGGAAGATATGCTCGAGGTGCTGGACCGTTTTGAATCATATCTGGCCGGGAAAAGCAGATCGTACCAGGATATCAATGCGGAAACGATCGACCGGTGGATCCGGGAAGGATGGGAGTGGGGAAAGCCCATTTCCCATGAGACATACGAAAAGGCGAAAAACGGCGAATGGGAAGTCCTGCTGACGCCCACCAAACCGGTCCCGCATGAATGGCTGGGGGATCTGAAAGGCAAAAAGATCCTGGGACTTGCCAGCGGGGGCGGGCAGCAAATGCCGATCTTTGCAGCCCTTGGTGCCATTTGCACGGTGCTGGATTATTCGGAACTGCAGATCGAAAATGAGCGCCTTATGGCAGAGCGCGAAGGCTATGAGATCCGGATCATCCGGGGCGATATGACAAAACGCCTTCCCTTTGAAGATGGGGAGTTCGACCTCATTTTCCATCCGGTTTCAAACTGCTATGTGGAAGAAGTAAAGCCCATCTGGAAAGAATGCTTTCGCGTTCTGAAGCCGGGCGGGAAGCTGGTGTCGGGAACCGACCACTATATCAACTATATCGTGGATCAGGAGGAGAGGCAGATCGTCAATTCGCTCCCTTTCAACCCGCTGAAAAATCCCGACCAGATGAAGCAGCTGCAGGACGATAACGCGGGCGTGCAGTTCTCACATTCCCTGGAGGAGCAGATCGGCGGCCAGCTCGAAGCGGGATTCCGGCTGCTTGCCCTTTACGAAGACACCAACGGCGAGGGCCGCCTGCATGAAATGAACATACCGACATTTCTTGCCATGTGCGCCGAGAAACCGGAATAGGACGTCTTTATTCGCCGGTTCCGGAATCTGTTCAAAAGTGGCGCGGTCGGAAAGGGAGCTGCACTGAAAATGAGGGTATGCACGATTTTACCTCCCTCAAGGGGTAGAAATCATGCATACCCTCAAATAAATTACAAAAAATCATGCACAGCTTCACATTTGATGCAGAGGCATCGCCGAAGAGCCAGAGACGAAGAGCCCCATTAATAATTCTCGGCGTTGATCTCGAAATAGCTCTGCGGATGAGCGCACACCGGGCAGATCTCCGGGGCCTTGGTGCCGACCACGATATGCCCGCAGTTGCGGCATTCCCAGACGCTGACGCTGGATTTTTCAAATACTTCCTGCATCTGGATGTTCTTCAGCAGGGCGCGGTAGCGCTCTTCATGATGCTTCTCGATGGCTGCGACCATGCGGAATTTTGCCGCCAGCTCCGGGAATCCTTCTTCTTCCGCGGTCACCGCAAATCCCTCATACATGTCTGTCCATTCATAGTTTTCACCGTCCGCCGCAGTCTCCAGGTTCTCGGCTGTCGTTCCGATGCCATGCAGTTCCTTGTACCACATCTTGGCATGTTCCTTTTCGTTCTCGGCTGTTTTCAGGAACAGCGCGGAGATCTGCTCGAACCCGTCTTTCTTTGCCTTGGAGGCAAAATAGGTGTATTTATTTCTTGCTTCTGATTCCCCGGCAAATGCGGCTGCCAGGTTCTTTTCTGTCTGAGTTCCGGCGTATTTTCCCATGTTCTTTTGCTCCTTTTCTTCGTTACATTCGATTAATCCCAACAGCCGGGCTGCTTTTTGCCGCAGCGGTTCCGGCAGTTCTTCGCTTTCTGACCATCCCTTCAGTTTCTCCTGTACATTGGCGCTCTGCGGAAGAAGATACCCGGCTTCCCGCATGATGTCCGCGCCTAGCAGCCGCAGGGATTTTGCGACCGCTTTTGTCAGTCTGTACAGACCGTCTTCTTCTGTCGTTTCCATGATCTGAAGGGCGGCCTTTTCCATGTCTGCCTTGTTTTGGGCCAATTGATTCATGGCCCGGATCACAGGCGCTTTCTTTTTCTGCTGCGGCGGGTACTGCAGCGGGACCAGACTGATGGCGTTGCTCGGGCAGCTTTCCGCGCAGCTGCCGCAGCCAATGCATTTGGAAACGTCAATGATGCTGTTTTCGGTATCGGTTGCGCCGACGGGGCATACAAACAGACAGAGGCAGTCCTTGGTGCACAATTCAAGATTTCTTACTGCGATTTTCTTCATGCCGTTTCCCTCCCTGTGCATTTTTCAAAACGGTTGGCCGGGACCTTGCACACCGGGCATCTCTCGGGAGGTTCGTTCCCGATATAGATAAATCCGCAGGCAGTGCAAACCCAGATTTCCGTGTTTCGCAGGAGCTGCTCGCCCTCCCGCTGATACTGGCCGATCACGGAAGCGATCATGCGGGCGACCTTCTCCCCCCAGACCAGGGCTCTTGCGGCTCCCCGGTCACCATTCTCATCGATCACTGCACGAGTTCCGGGATACTGGTCGATATCTTCCTGCAAAAGCCTGGCCAGTTCCTCAATTCCGGCATCAGGAATTTGCGGCACCAGACCGGTATAATACGCGGCAAACTCAGCAAACAATCCTGCTTCTTCCGGTTTGTACTGCTTCTCACAAGCCCTTGCAAGGTTGGTGCACAGTGCGGCCATTTGCCCGTAGGACAGCTGCTTCAGATCGTCATCTGCCGGCAAACTGTCAGGACTTGCCGGGATGGGACCGGCTTTTGCCGGGGTTGGCCGGGCTTCCTCCGGGGCCGGCTTTGATTCTGGTGAAAATTCTGATTTTGGCGCTCTGCAGAGGGGGCATTTCCAGTCATCGGGAAGATCCGAAAATGCGCGGCCTTCCTTTTCCTCCTCATAGACATATCCGCATATACCGCATATGTATTTCATGTTACCGATCCTCCTCTCCCAAAATGGAATGTCTGTTTCAATGATTCTGCTTCGTGATTGTAACAAATGATATGTCTTTTCCTGCATGAACATTCTATGGATCAGAATGTGACGCTTTTTTCATTATAAAGAGTGGGCGGGAAGATAGCAAGCTGTTTCAGCGGTGTCGTCTGCCGGTGTGGAGGGGGCGTCTCGGTTCGGTGCTACGAAGAGAAGAAAAATGTTTATTTTCGTATACGCCCTTGCTACGAAGAGAGGGAAAATGTTTATTTTCGTATACGCCCTTGCTACGAAGAGAGGGAAAATGTTTGATTTCGTATACGCTCCTGCTACGAAGAGAAGAAAAATGCTTGATTTCGTATACGCTTGCTGCTACGAAGAGAAGAAAAATGTCCGATTTCGTATAAATTTAGTATACGAAATTTCAAAAAATTTTCTCTTCGTATACGCGGTGGCTACGAAATAACAAAAAAATCTCTCTTCGTATACTGCCCGGCTACGAAAAAGGAGTTTTTTCTCCTCTTCGTAGCACCCGCCCCGCACCAGCCCCGCACCCGCCCCGCAACAGGCGCAGCGCCCCCACAAGAAATATAATTTGTGGCGCCACAAGAAGTCTGCTATACTCCATACAAGATTTTCACAAGGAGGAGGCACACATGGAGAGAGTCAATAATTGTGAAGGCAAATACGGAAAATACATCATGCAGGAGCTGATCCTGCCGGCAGCGCACGCGACGCCGGAGGCGATCTTCGAATATGAGCGGCAGGGCAAGAAAAGGATCCACTGGATGGACGGGAACAACATGCCGGGCGCGTTCCAGATCAACACCTCCTGGTATCTGTCGCCGAACAAGGAGATCCAGCTGAACCTCGGCGACAAAGCCAACGTCTATACCAAATGGCAGACCCATGTGCATGACACCGACGAGGTCGTCTGCTATTACGGCACGGATCCGGACAATCCTTATGAGCTGAATGGAGAGATCGAGATGATCATCGGAGATGAAACGCATATCCTGACCAAGAGCTCCATGATCTTTCTGCCGGCGGGGCTGGTTCATTCCACGCCGCTCATCACGGTAGTGAATAAACCGATCTTTCATTTTTCGCTGGTGCTGTCCTCGAGCTATTCCTTTACGGGAGCAGACGGCAATGTCTTCGAGGCGAAATAACGGAGGCCTGTCAGGGGATGCTTCGAAGGATCAAAACAAAATGGATCATATGGGGGATAATCTGTACGGCCGCCGCACTGGCCGTTGTTGTGTTGATTATGATCATGGGAACGGGAACAAAAAGACTGCCGGGAGCTGACTATGCCCTCGGGATCGGATTTGAAGGACTGAAGGTCAAGAGGGTGATACAGGCATTTGATCTTCGGGAGACCAAAGGCATGGGCGGCGCCTATTATGATGAGACGGTGCAGGACGCCGTGGCGCATTTTCAGGAAACGCACGGACTTGAACCGACAGGGGTCACCGATTATAAGACCTGGGAAGCGCTGGGATTTTCCAAGGACGAATGGGATGTATGCAGCGGCTATCGGTCACCTTCGCGGGTAAATGCAGGCGCCTCCCGGGAAGAGAAGATCGAGGCCATGATCGATCGGGCGTATGATTATCTGGGAGATCCCTATGTGATCGGGGCGTCAGGGCCGCCCGGAAGCGCCTATGGCCTCGACTGCTCGGGCCTTGTGATGCAGGCGCTGTATGCGGCGGGCGTTGGCATGAAAGACATCAATCCCGTGACACATGCTCAGCCCGGCCATGAATATGAATCCAGGAACCTGTGGAATTCCAATCATTTTACCGTGGTAAAGTTTGAGGAACGCGAGCGGGGCGACTTGATCTTCTATGGCAACGAGCAGGGCATCGTGATCCATATCGCGATCTATCTGGGCGATGATCAGGTGATCGAATCCTGGCCGAATGAAGTCCAGATCTCCCCGGTGATCGATGAACGGCATCCCGAGATCATAGGGGTCAAAAGGGTGTTCTGAAAAATAATGCCTGGTAGTCAGACAAACTGACCGCCAGGCTCTTTTTTTCAGGCTTTCTTTTTTACGGGGATCCAGATCGCGCTGCGGTAATCCGGGTCTGACGTATCTTTGTTTGTGGGGTCATACCATTCGATGTTGGCATTTCCGCAGATCTCATATTCCGGATTGCCGGGAAGCCATTCCTGAAAGATTCGGGTGTTCACGCTCTGGAGCGCCTCCGGCAGCGGGCCGATACAATTGAACACGGCCCAGTCGCTTTGCGGAAATTCATAGACGACCATTCCTTCCGGAACGGCGCCGCCCGTGTATTTTCCCGCGATCAGATAGCGGAACCTGCTTGAGCCGAGATCGTCGATGCAGACGCCGTACTCACCGATGCCGTAGTCTATCACTGCCTGCTCATAAGGGTTCGCCGGGGCATTTCCGGCGAATACATTTGCCGCATATTTTCCGGTAATCTCGTCCCAGAACTCCGGGATCTGGGCATATGCGGTCTCCATATCAAATTCCTTCTGAAAGCCGATGACTTTGAAGGGGAACATTGGTGTGATCTTGTAATCCATTTGACTGCCTCCTTGAATCGTAATGTTGATCTTCAGGGGAAGGAAGACGTGTACCGGGGCGCCGGCGCGTACCTGTGTCGGCGTTGCGCCGTGGAATCTGGAAAATGCTTTCGCAAAGCTTTCCGGCGTATCATAGCAGTACCGAAGGGCGATATCGATGATCTTGTCGTCTGTCTCCTTCAGATCGAGGGCAGCCTGATAAAGCCTCCGGCTGCGCAGATATTCCCCGATCCCGAAACCGGTCATCAGTGCAAAGCCGCGCTGGAGAAAGAACGATGAGAGATACACCCGGTCCGCCACATCCTGCGCACTGATGTCGTCTTCCAGATGCTCTTCCATATACTCGATTGCCGTGCGAATGCCGGTAAGCCATTCCATTTCCTGTTCCTCCTTCCCTTGATATTACCAGTATAGCCGGAAAATGAAAACTATCCTGTCTTTTTTTGCTCAAAACTGTCCGGCGGTGGGCGGTATAAGTTTGGTCGCGACGCAGCTTGAATCTGGTGGCGGCGTGGATGCAACAAAATCAACGCTATGCATAATTTTTTGAAAAATGCTGCAGCAAAATCAACGCTATGCATGGTTTTCGCCCCTGTTGGGAGGCTATAATCATGCATACCTTCTTATTTTTTACAAAAATTCATGCATAGCGCCACAAACAATGCAGGCACATTTCCAAAATCATGCATACCACCGCATTTGCTACAGTGGCAGAACATTGACAAACAAACGGGCTTCGGTATACTCTTTATTACTGTAATCCGCTGATGCGGACGAACGCAATCTGACACAAACAGGCAGGAAACAGGCAGCATGCAGCAGAAAAGCAAAAAAACCTCACTTCTCATGATGATCCTGGCCATGGTGATCTTCGGCACCATCGGCATTTTCAGACGATATATTCCCTGGTCTTCCGGTATGCTGGCTTTCAGCCGGGGGCTTTTGGGTACGGCGTTTCTGGCTGTGTTTGTAAAGATCCGGGGCAGAAAGATCCGGCATCAGATCGGGGCACGGAAACTGATCTGGCTGATCGTCTCCGGCGCCGTCATGGGATTTAACTGGATCCTTCTGTTTGAAGCCTATCATTACACCACCGTGTCGGTGGCGACACTGTGCTATTATATGCAGCCGGTGATCCTGATCCTTCTTTCCCCGCTCATCCTGAAGGAAAAGCTTCTGAAGAAGAAGCTGATCTGTGCCGGGATCGCGATCCTGGGGATGGTGCTGGTATCCGGCGTTTTTGAAAACGGGCAGAAAGGGCCGGACCAGGCGAAGGGCATCTTCCTGGGACTGGCGGCGGCCGCATTGTACGCTGCCGTGATCCTGATCAATAAATCCACGGGAAATGTGGATCCTTACGAAAGAACTATCATTCAGCTGGCTTCCTCGGCAGCCGTCATGATCCCTTACCTGCTGGTGACGGAGGATTTCACTCAGGTCACATTTGATCTGACGACGGTGCTTCTGGTCCTGGTGGTGGGCCTTGTCCATACCGGTTTTGCCTATGCGCTGTATTTCGGCTGCATGGAAGGGCTGAAGGCGCAGACCCTGGCTATCTTCAGCTATATCGACCCGATCACGGCCCTGATCCTCTCCGGGTTGATCCTGCAGGAAGCCCTTTCCCCAGCCGGGATCATAGGGGCTGTTTTGATCCTCGGCGCAGCCGCGGCGAGTGAACTGGAATTTCCCCGCCGGCGATAACCTGCCGAAGCTCCCCGCAATTTGCCCCAATCTCACAGCCTGCCGAAATCCTACCAACAGCCTGTCAAATCGAATTGCGGTTCATGTACAGGAGTGCTATAGTATGAAATAGCAATGTATTAATAAAAAAACAAAGAACTATGGATAACGTGATCAGGGAAAATCCCCTTCGAAGTGAAAAAATCAGCAGACTCATTGTCCGATTTGCGGTACCCAGCATTCTCGCGATGCTGATCGTGTCCTGCTATAATATCGTCGACCAGCTGTTTATCGGAAATGTGATCGGTCCGCTGGGAAATGCAGCTACCAATATCGTATTTCCTCTGACCAACGCCTGTCTGGCGCTGGGTCTGGCATTCGGGATCGGCGGCGCGGCCGCTTTTAACCTGAAACAGGGAGCCGGAGAAGGCGAGGAGGCAGCAAAATATTTCGGCAATGCCATTTCCGCACTGCTGATCTGCGGCGTTTTCCTGGCAATTGTGGCAGAACTGTGTATGGAGCCCATGTTGAAACTGTTCGGATCTCCGGAGACGGTTCTTCCTTATGCAAGAGAGTACACCAGGATCCTGGCAATCGGGTTTCCCTTTACCATTCTGGCAGGAGGCTCCGGGAATCTTCTCAGGGCAGACGGAAGGCCGCATCTGACCGTGGCCTGCAACCTGACCGGCTGTCTGATGAACATCGGACTGGATGCCTGGTTTATCGCGGGACTTGGCTGGGGAATGAAAGGGGCGGCCATCGCCACCGTGCTGGGACAGACCGCTTCCGGTATCCTGTGTCTTATCTTTCTGAGCCGGTGCAGAACCTTTAAACTAAAGTTCAAGCATCTGATCCCCAGACCGAAATACTTCGGAAAAGACATTCAGCTGGGCCTGGCGCCGATGTGCAACCAGCTCTCTATGATGGTGGTTCAGGTCCTGGTAAACAACAGTCTGAATATTTACGGCGGGCAGAGCATCTACGGATCGGAGATCCCCATTGCTGCTGCGGGAATCGTTTCCAAGGTGGGATCGATCTTTGCGGCCGTGGTCATCGGTCTCAGTCAGGGCAATCAGCCCATCGCCAGCTACAATTACGGAGCAAAGAATTACAGAAGGGTAATGGAAAGCTATATCCGGGTGATGCTCCTGGGAGCTTGCATTTCTCTTATCGCGTTTTGTGTGTTCCAGATCTTTCCCGAGCATATCCTGGGATTTTTCGGGAAGGGCAATGACCTGTATATCCAGTTCGGCACGCTGTATTTCCGGCGGTATCTGTTCATGGTCTGCATGTTCTTTGTACAGCCTATCACATCCAATACTTTTACTGCGATTGGAAAACCTGCCAAAGGTATTTTCCTGTCCCTGACACGGCAGGTGATCTATCTGATTCCGATCCTTTTACTGTTTTCCAGACTTTGGGGGATCGAAGGCATCATGTTTGCCCAGCCGGCTGCCGATATTCTGGCGATCATTACGACGGTGATCATGATCTGGTTCGAGTACCGGACTCCCGAGTTCCGAAATGAAAAAGGGGTCCTGAAAGAAATTTTCGGAAGAAAAGAACAGACACAGTCATGACGCCCGTTAAAAACATTGATTTTTCCAACCGACAACTGATCCGGCTGATCTGGCCCCTCGTTTTGGAGCAGTTCCTTTCCCTTGCGGTAGGACTGGCTGACTCCGTTATGGTGGCGCAGGTGGGAGACGCCGCCGTTTCGGGGGTCTCCCTGGTGGACTCCGTCAGCGTGCTGATGGTGTATATTTTCTCTGCCCTGGCTGCGGGCGGAGCCGCTGTCTGCGGGCAGTATATCGGACGACAGGGGTATAAGGACGCCCGGTCGGCAGGGCAGCACCTGATGCTCTTTGCCGGCGGAGCCGCTGTCTTGGTCACGGCGGTCATGTATATACTGAAACCTCTGGTTATCGGCCATTTGTTCGGCCGCATTGACGCGGACGTCATGGCGGCCACCGATACTTATTACCGGATCGTCATGGCTTCCATCCCGGGGATCGCTCTGTACAGCGCCGGCACCGCCCTGTTCCGGGCTATGGAGCGGACGGATATCACCCTGAAAGTATCCATCGTGATGAATGTGATCAATGTGGCGGGCAATGCCATCCTGATCTTCGGCTTCGGTATGGGCGTGGAAGGCGTTGCCATCCCGACCCTGGCATCCAGATGGGTTGCGGCCGCCATCATCGTGATCATGCTGTTTCAGAAAAAGTATATGCTGCATCTGTCAGATATTCGGCAGTTTATATTCCGGAAAAGGATCCTGGGCAATATCATCCGGATCGGGATTCCCGGCGGCGTGGAAAACGGTATGTTCCAGTTCGGCAAGGTAGTGCTGTACAGTTTTATTTCCACCATGGGGACGGCCAGCATTACGGCAAATGCCGTGGGCGGAACCTTGTCCACCTTGAATGTCATGCCGGGCATGGCGATGAACCTGGCCATCACCACGGTGATCAGCCAATGCATCGGCGCCGGAGCATTTGACAAGGCAAAATACTATTTCCGAAAGCTGGTCATCTGGGCATATATCATGACCGCCGTCTGGGTGGGGTTCCTGTTTCTGATGCTCCCGACGGTCCTGAGGATCTATGATGTGGCGCCGGAGGCCACCGTGCTGGCCAGAAATATCGAACTCCTGCACGGGACGAGCACCGTGCTGATCTGGATCCCGGCCTTTATGACGCCCACATTTTTAAGGAGCGCCGGGGATTCCACCTACACCATGATCGTCGGTGTCTTGTCCATGTGGCTGGGCAGAGTATTAGGCGCCTTTATCCTGGGAGGGTATTTCGGGCTCGGCGTCATGGGCGTCTGGATCGCCCACACCATTGTAGACTGGCTGGTGCGGTCGGCATTTTTCAATGTCCGCTACGTCCGGGGCAAATGGAAGGAAAAAAGGATCAAGGACTGAACAAAAAACCGCCGCACATCTGTGCGGCGGCTGCTCTATAGGGGGTCTGAATGATGGGGAGGGGATTCAGACAATCTTACTGACTTGCGACTCTTACTGAATGGTGATCAGCTTCGGCTGTTCCGGTTCCGGAGCGGTCTCTTTCGGGAAGTTCAGTTTCAGGACGCCGTCCTTGAATTCTGCGTGGATGTCTTCCTCGTGGAGATATTCGCCAACATAGAAGCTTCTCTTGCAGGTTCCCTGGAAACGCTCTCTGCGAAGGAATTTGCCTTCCTCAGAGGTTTCGTTATCGGCAGATCTGGTGGCGGTGATGGTCAGATAACCGTCTTTCAGTTCAGCCTGGATATTTTCCTTGGTAAATCCCGGAAGATCCACATCAAGGGCAAATCCGTTTTCAAATTCCCGGATATCGGTCTTCATCAGTTTTGTTGTGCCGGTGGTATCATTGGCACCGGACATGAACGGGGAACGGAACATTTCATTGAAAAAATTATAAACAGGATCTCTCTTAGCAATATACATAATTTTCCTCCTTTATCGGATGCTGCCGGCGGACCGGTCAGCACATGTTTTCTTTATAGTT
>JAFWOB010000039.1 GCA_017510065.1 Parasporobacterium sp. | reverse complement strand
CTGTCCGATGGCATAGGCGATCGGCGCACCGACGTTGGATGCATGGGGGTTATCCGGGTTAAACTCCAGCTGCCAGATCATATCTTCGTTGATGTTATAGGCACCACTGTTGATGGGCGGCAGAAGACCGCAGCGGGAAACCACGCAGGTCAGGTCTTCCGGCTTTACGCCGTGTTTTTCCAGTGTCTCGATGATGACGTTCAGACGAAACTCGTACTGGTCAAATACATTCTCATATTTGCTGACCTCTTCCAGGCTGTGGGCAATGCTTTCCACAAACAGCGGGGTTTCATCCTGGTAGACAGCGATCTTGGTCGATGTGGAACCCGGGTTGATTGCTAAGATTGTTTCCATAGTTTTCTCCTATATGAATGTGTTTTCAGATCTATTTCTCGTTCATGGATGCAACAGCTGCCAGGCACATGGACAGGAATTTTTCTTCAGACGTGGAACCGCGGCTGGTCATGATGACCGGGCACTTGGCACCGACGATAAATCCGCCCATCTTGGCATGGCAGAATCCGGTCAGCATCTTGCCCAGGAAATTTCCGGCATGGATGTTGGGAGCGACCAGGATGTCGCAGTCTCCCGCACAGGGAGATTCAAATCCCTTGAACGCGGCGATCTCTTTGTCTGTTGCGCAGTCAAAGGAAATGGGGCCTTCCACGATACAATTGGTAATCTCGCCTCTCTGGTTCATCTTCTTCAGCTCATCGCCGTCCACCGTCTCCGGCATCTTCGGATCCAGTTTTTCCTTGCAGGCCAGAACGCCGACCTTCGGGCAGTCATAGCCCAGGGCAAGCATGGTATCAACGGTATTCTGGATGATGGCTTTTTTCTGTTCCAGAGTCGGATAGGTTACCATACCGCCGTCTACCGGAACGATCAGTTTATGATAGGCGTTCGGGCACTCGAAAGCGGTAAAATGGCTCATGACGCCGCCTTTTCCGAGACCGGTTTCCTTGTTGACAACGGCCTTCAGGTAAATGCCGGAGTCGACTTTGCCCTTCATCAGGAAATCTGCCTTTCCTTCATTGATCAGGGCTACTGCCTTCTTGGCTGCTTCCGCAAGATCCGGTTCGTCATAGATGTCTTTTTCCGGGACTTCCAGGCCGATCTCTGCCAGAACTTTCTCGATCTCTTTCTTATCGCCCACCAGAACAGGCTCCACCAGGCCTGCTTCCACTGCCTGTTTTACTGCACCGAGTGTGTGGTCATCATTGGCTGCTGCCACTGCCATGCGGCTTTTCTTGGCATGACCCTGCAGCTTCGCAATGATCTCATCAAATGTTTTGTATACCATAGTTCTCTCCTTATCTGTTTACTACGTTGATCGGATCTTCGCCTCTTTCCATGCGTTCAAAATTCTCGACTGCAACAGTCAGCATGGTGATGAATGCTTCGTCGGTCATGCCGCCGGTATGCGGAGTCAGGGTCAGTCTTGCAGCACCTTCCGGGCTCATGTTCAGCAGCGGATGATCAGCCGGAACCGGTTCCGGTGACAGAACGTCCAGACCTGCATGAGCGATCTCGCCTGCTTCCAGAGCTTTTGCCAGGGCAGCCTGGTCGATAACTTCACCGCGGGCGGTGTTAACGACAACAGCGGTCTTCTTCATGACTTTGAACTGCTCTTCTCCCAGCATGCCGACTGTCTCCGGGAATACCGGAACATGCATGGAGATCACGTCGCACTGTTTTACCAGTTCGTCATAAGGCAGATATTCGACATGCAGCTCTTTCTCCTGCTCCGGAGTCGGACGGAAGGTGTCATAGTAGCTCATCTTTACTTTCCAGTTCTGCAGTCTCTTGGCAGCTTCCTTGGCGATGGCGCCCATACCTACGAAACCGATGTGCTTGCCGCGGATCTCATGTACGCCCTGCGCCAGAGCATAGTTCTTGACATCTACGAACGGCTCGGTTTTCAGTCTCTTGTCATAGTAAGCCATGGTACGGAAGCATTCCAGCATCAGGGCAACGGTAGCTTCTGCGACAGCGTCTGCATTGGCGCCTCTGTTGTTGGCAACCGGGATGCCTTTTGCCTTGGCAGCATTTACATCGATCATGTTAAATGCCACGCCTTCGGACTGGATCAGCTTCAGGTTCGGGCAGGCGTCGATGACTTCCTTGCTGACGCGATGAGTCGCATTTACCAGCAGATATTCTTTATCTCCGATCGCTTTGATCATCTCTTCATCGGTATACGGAGCTTCCAGATAGGTGATCTCCCAATCTTCCGGGAAGTGGATCCCGTATTTGTCAAAGCGGCTCTGAAGAACTGTTGAAACGATTTTTTTGGCCATTGTTTTTTCCCTCCTTGTATTACAAATGTGCCTAATTGAAAACCAATTAAATATGAAACAGCTTTCCGGGCATGTGTTCCTGCCCGGAAAACTGCCGCATTCTATTCTGTGAAGACCTTGGCTTCTTCCTCTCCCTTCAGGATCCGAAGAGCTCCCTGTGCCAGGGATTCCATTTCGTTTTCGCCCGGCAGGACGATAATGTTTGCGATATTTTTGACTCTCCTGCAGATACCGTCGATCAGGTGCTCGGAGTTAGCCAGCCCGCCGGTCAGGATCACGGCGTCCACCGGCTCTTCAAAGATGGCCAGGAGTGTTCCGATGCCCTTGCAGATCTGAAGCGCCATGGCATCAAAGATCAGCTTGGCGTGCTCATCGCCGGCAACGATCCGCTTGCCGACTTCCACCAGATCCGCGGTACCGAGATGGGCTTTCATGCCTCCGCCGCCGTTGACCTTCTTCATGACTTTT
>JAFWOB010000218.1 GCA_017510065.1 Parasporobacterium sp. | reverse complement strand
TCCGATCGACGCCCTGAAGCTGGATATGCAGTTTATCCGCAACGCCTTCAAGGAAGGTAAGGATACCCGCATCATCGAAGTGATCATCGATATTGCCGGCTATCTGTCCGTCCCGGTCATTGCCGAAGGCGTGGAGACGGAGGAACAGCTCCGCATCCTCAAGACCATGGGCTGCGATATCGTGCAGGGATACTATTTCTCCAAACCGGTGCCGGCAGAAGAATACGAACATTTCGTCGAAGTCAAACGGGACAGCGCCGGAGCCAAGGGACCGCAGCGCCAGATCACGTCCCGCAAGGTGGACATTTCCCTGGGAAGGCTTACCCAGGCCCTTGCAGCCGGATTTGAAAGCATCTATTACGTGGAAGTGGAAAGCGGAGATTATGTACAGTTCGCTTCCGGCGGAAAATACGAGGATCTGCAAATCCATTCCAACGGCCCGGACTTCTTCGGTAAAAACATGGAGGCGTTCCTTCAGACCGTGTATGACGAAGACCGGGAGATCGTCCGGAAGTCACTGACCCGTCAGGCCCTCCTGAAAGATATCGAGCAGGGCAAGACAGCCACACTGGATTACCGGAGTCTGTCCGAAGACAGGTCACTTGTGAACAGACGACTCAAGATCGTCTATGACGGGTATCCGGACGTTTCCCATCTGGTGATCGGCGTGGTCAACCTGGAAACGCCGGAAAACCGTGAGCCGGAGGATCAGGAAAAAGTCACCTTCGCCAGCATCGCGCAGGCGCTGGCCGCGGATTATTTCTACATCTACTATGTGGATCTGGAGACCGGAAACTATACCCAGTACAGTTCCCGTGACGGCCGGCACAGCCTGGATATCAAATCCTCCGGCGAGCATTTCTTCGATACCATCCGGGAAAATGCGAAACAGGAAGTCTATACGGAGGACCGGGACCGTTTCCTGGCTTCCTTTACCCGGGAAAATATCATGAACGAACTCCGGGTGGACGGAAGCTTTTCCATCACCTACCGGATGATCCTGGACCGGCCGACCTATGTCAACATGAAAGCCAACATCATGGATACGAAGAATAACCGGCATCTCGTGTTCGGCGTCAACAATGTGGATACCCAGATACGGCGCGAACAGGAGTATGAACGGCAGATCACCCATGCCAAAGAACAGGCCAACCGGGACGCCCTGCCAGGCGTCAAGAGCAGGCTGGCGTATCTGGATATGGAAAAGAAACTGAACCAGGAGATCCTTTCCGGGAAAGAACCGGAATTTGCCCTTGTTTACTGCGACGTCAACAACCTCAAGGAAGTCAATGACACGAAGGGACACAACGCCGGAGATCAGTACCTCAGAAAGGCCTGCCAGCTCATCTGTGAGATCTTCAAGCACAGCCCGGTCTTCCGGATCGGCGGCGATGAGTTTGTTGTGATCTTAAAGGGGCAGGACTACGAAAGCAGGGAACAGCTGCTGCTGAAACTGCGAAAGCATGCGGTGGAGAACCGCCGCAGTGAAGGCGTCGTCGTGGCCAGCGGGATCGCGGAACTGCATCCCGGACAGGACAGGACGGTTTCCGCTGTCTTCGAGCGGGCAGACGCTGAAATGTACAAAAACAAAAACCAGCTGAAAAACTGCTGACCTGCATAAAAAAACAGACTTGCACATGGAGGATTGTCGATGAACGCAGGAGAAAAACCGGAGACCCCGCAGGCAGTCAAAGGGGTATCGATCCGAAAAGTCTATATCGCCATCGTGATCGCCGCTGCGGCGATCACTGCCTGGCTGATCGTTTCCATTTATCAGACCATAGACAGCTACAATGCGCTGTCCGCCGCTATTGAAAACTATATTTCCTGCCAGCACGACGTCGATGACCTGATGGCAGCGTCCGACTATCTGACAGAACAGACCAGAGCCTTTGCCGCAACCGGTGACAGACAGTATCTGGAGAACTATTTTACGGAAGTCAATGAAACCCGGCGCAGAGACGATGCGCTGGATCGATTTGAGACCGCTCTTTCAGGAACGGATGCTTATCTGTCCCTGAAAGAAGCACTCGATCAGTCCAACACTCTGGAAGAGACCGAATACTATTCGATGGCCCTGATGCTCGAGGCGAAGAACATGGACAGGACGGATCTTCCCGAAGCGCTGCAGGCCATTTCACTGAGCCCGGAAGACAGCGCACTCTCTGCACAGCAGAAAGCCCAGAAGGCGCAGGATATCCTGTATGACGAAACTTATGTGTCCTTCAAAGACAGCATCCGGCAAAACGTACAGAAGTGTTCAGATGCGCTGATCGAGATCACCAAAGCGGAAAAAGAGCAAAACGCGACACAGATGCTGCAGGTCCTTCACCGGCAGACGATCCTGACGGTCGCCCTGCTGATCGTCGTGTTCCTGGTAGGCCTTTTGACAGCGGTCCTGGTGATCAGGCCGATCTGGAACGGAATCTCTTATATCCGGGCCCAGCAGATGCTTCCGGAAACAGGTTCCTGGGAAATGCGGTTCCTGGCCCGCACCTATAACAACATGTTCTGGGAAATGCAAAAACACCATGAAAAGCTTTCTTTTGAAGCCAGTCATGATGCGCTGACCGGTCTTTATAACCGGGCTATATTCGAAAAACAGCAGGAGGCATGGAATCTGGAACAGCCGGACAATATCGCCCTGCTCCTGATCGACATCGATTATTTCAAATCCATGAACGACACCTACGGACACAGCGTGGGAGATGAGGTCCTGGTCAAGGTGGCCAAGATCCTGAGCCGGAGTTTCCGTAGCGAGGACTATGTCTGCCGGATCGGCGGTGACGAATTTGCCGTGATCATGGTCAATGCATCCTCCGCACTGAAGGATCTGGTAGCCGGGAAGCTGGAGCGGGCGTTGGAGGCGCTGCGTAATCCCACCGACGATACCCCTGCCGTCACCCTCAGTATCGGGATTGCCTTCAGCGACAGGGAAAATCCCACAGACAGTATCTATAATGATGCGGACGCGGCTCTTTACAAGGTAAAGAACCGCGGAAGAAACGGGTATGAATTCTATTGATTTCAGCTACTGCGCCAAAGCTGCCAGTTTGTCCCTTTCACTTAAGATCTTCTCCAGATAGGGCGTATAGTCCATATCCGTGTGGGCTCTTAACAGTTCCGTCATTTCCGCAGCCGGATCATACATCGGAGTCAGGGCAAGGTTACCCAGGACTCCTTTCAGACCGTGTGCAGCCTCAAACGCTGCATCCAAGTCTTTTGCCGCCACTGCGCTGCTGAGTTTTTCAAATCCCGGATCCTTGAGTGCCATGTTGACCAGGCGGATGTAGAAATCTTCTTTTCCGAGGCAGCGGGACAGCCCTTCCTGCGTATTAACTCCGTTTTCTTTCAGAATATCGATCGTAAGCATGCTCTTCTCCTTCCGGGAATGCGGGGGATAATGAACCATTATGGCTCCCCGGCAAACCTGTCTTTACTATACCACAGACGACTCATTCCCGCCACTGCTACTTTGCCCTGCGGCGCATATGGCTGCCCGTAAAGGCCAGCAAAGCACCGATCACCAGGACGCCCAGGGCATAGAGTTTGCCTGGCAGACCGCTCATGAAATGCAGTACATTGCCGAGCAGCGGCATATGAAACCGCACGATACCGGTGATCTGGCTGTAAGAAACAGGGTGCATATCTTCCCTTTCGTTGGCGTCGCCTTTGGTGACAACGGACCTCTCGGAAGGGTCATTGCTGACGACCCGGTGGGTCACTGTTGTACCGTCCAGATCGAACATAATGATCTGCCCCGGCTGAAGCTCTTCATAACTGCCCTTCGATGCAAGGACGTAGCTGTCCACCGGGATCTCCGGCTCCATACTGCCGGAAACGATCGTGGCTGTCTGAAAGCCGAACAACGGCGGAACAAAAGCCGTCAGGCACAAAAGCAATATCGCAATGATGATCACGATACCGACTGTTTTCAGCAGGACGCCAAAGGGGGTAATCCCGGAAGGCTCTGTCCTGTGGGATTGTGCAGAGGATGTCTGGTTCATAGGGTTTTCTTCTCCGATTCTGTTGATTCGTTAATGCTGTTCCGTCTGTTCTTAAGACGGCTGATAAAAAATGCAGGCTGCGAACGATCTTGTATAAATGGATGGTCCGCAGCCTGTATGTTGTTAAGATCCGTTCAGCGGAATTCGTTTACTCGGCGATGCCGTAGGTTCCCGCTGCCAGTTCCTTCTCAGACGGTACCAGCAGAAGGGTGCCGTCAGAAAGCTCGGTAATTTCACCGAAGACATGAGCGTCTTCCGCAACCGTAAGAGAGTTCACCAGAGAGGTTGCAGTCACTCTCCAGGTTCCTTCCACGTTCACATCAATAGTGGAAAGACCATTGTTGTATACCATGTTCAGCACGTGTCCCAACAGGTAATACTCGATGGTGGAGAACTTCGTGAACTGGATGGCAGTTGCTTTTTCCTTGTCTTCCGTTACCTGTCCGGCTTCGTCTAACAGAACATATTCCATCGGCTCGGTGTCTTTGTAGTATCCGCCGATCTCAGCATGATAAGCATTGGCTTCTTCGATCGCTGCTGTGATATCGTCCACGTTTCTGCCATGCAGCCACATACCGTGAATATGGGATGCCAGTGCGATATCGCCTGTCAGGGAAGCATTCTTAGCTACGGTCACTTTCAGAGCATCTGCTGCCTGGTTATAGTATCCGGTTGCATTGTAGACATCTCCTGTATAGGAACCGCCGGCAAGGCTCAGGATGACATTGTTGCCCTTCTTGCCTTCTTCCCCGGCAAATCCTTCTGTCGGGAATCCGGCTTCTTCGTTCAGGTATGTGCCGAACGGATCGAAGCCGCCGACTGTCTTGTCATCGTTGTCGATCATCTGCAGGATGATGCCGTTGCCCGGGTTCAGAGTACCGCCGTCCACATTCCATGCCACGTCAGCATCCTTATATAAGAAGGTGCACTCTGCGGTATTGACGGTCGCTCCCTTCAGGACGTTGATGGAGCCGGAATTGTGTGCCATAAAGCCGAATACCGTATTGATGACGGTATTGACGCCTCTTGACGTCATGTAGGAACCGAGGGATTCGAGCTGCCCGTTCTTCGCTTCATAATTCATGCCCTTCTCCAGGCCGGTATAGTATGCATCGCCGCCTGTCAGGATGGACGCATAGGTTGCACCATTGATGGTAACGCCGTAGAAATATTCCTGTGCGCCGCCGATGATATAGGAGCCGTAGCCGGAACCGTAAGCATCCGCATCATATCCCAGGATCTTCCAGCCGCTGTTCATGCCGCCGGCACTCTCCGGAAGGACGTTCAGTGTGCTGTTATACAGATACAGGTACGGGTTCTTGCAGCCGTCCGTAGAAACCACGCCCCAGCCGCCGGCTGTGATGGTGGAATCTGCCACGACCAGAGATGTTCCTTCACCCAGTACGTTGAGGGCACGGATGCCGCCCTGGATTCCCAGCACCCACGGCGGGGAGATCATCATGGACATATTGGCTGAGTTATAGTAACCATCCCATGCATCTTTCAGCGGGTTTTTGCCCATCGCAAGGATCTGTGAATTCTGGATGACCAGGGAAGCATCCTGTACGATAGCAAAAGCACGGACAAAGCCTTCACTGTAATAGTCCATATCATAAGCTACTACGCTGGCGCCGTCAGAAACCGTGATCGCGGTTCCGGTTCCGGTGAAGTCCGAAGCCACCTGGCCGTCGGAAGTATCCTTCAGTTCCAGCTTGCCGTTAATATAGACATTGCTTCCTTCTCCGGAAGCACGTACGGCTGTAAAGCCTTCTCCTGTTACAGAATTGTTCAGGGTAATATTGGCGGGATTGCCGGTCCAGTTGGAATTGGCGGCATCCAGCGCACCGTTGGTAATCGCATAGCCGACATAGATCTT
>JAFWOB010000217.1 GCA_017510065.1 Parasporobacterium sp. | reverse complement strand
GGAATCTATGCGTGGCGGCGTACGAAACCCATGTGGTTCTGGTCCGGATCCTCTGTCAGGGAAGAAGAAATCACCAATGTGAAGGCTTATAACCGGGAAAATGGAATCATGTGGATCTGCTATTCCGCTGTTTTCTGGATCAGTACGATTATGGGTATAGGGAGTGTTTCAACAGCCGGGATTGTTCTTGCAGCGGGATGCCTGGGAGGTCTTCCGCTCCTTGTTATAGCCTACAACAGGATTTACAGGAAATATAAGCGATGAGAGTATTAATTTTAAACGGGAGCCCCAGACCAAAGGGGAATACAAAGCAGATGATTACTGCATTCTGCGAAGGACTGGAATCTGCCGGCCATGAGTGGGATGTCTATGATATCTGCAAAATGAACATTCATGGATGTCTTGCCTGCGAATACTGCCATACCAAAGGCAATGGGCAGTGCGTTCAGAAGGATGACATGCAGAGCATTTATCAGCAGCTGCAGGAAGCGGAAATGCTTGTGATCGCCTCGCCGATCTACTACCACGGCCTGTCTGGCCAGTTGAAGTGCACGATCGATCGGTTCTATGCAGCGGCCTATCCTAATAAACCGCCGAAGCTGAAGAAGGTGGCGATGTTCTTAAGCTCCGGAGATCCGGATATGTATGACGGCGCCCTGTTTTCTTATCAGGGCGACTTCCTGGATTATCTGCAGCTGGAAGGCATGGGAGTCTTTACCACGAATGGTTATGATCCGGGTGTGTCTGGAGCGAAGCTGGAAGAACTGAGGGCGTTTGGAGCGTCCCTAAAGTAAAGGAGCAGAAACATGCAGCACGAGTGCAAAATAACAGTGATAGATAAGAAATGCTTTACTGATTATCAGGAGCAATATCTGGCGGACCCTAAGTCCGGGCCATGTCCGTTCTTCAATGTGGGAGACGAATTTGTTCTGAAGCGTACTCCGCAGCAGGATGACTTTTACCACCTGATGAATGGTAAATTCTGCGGTGAGGCGTGGGATGCGGTCAGCCTGTATGTGTACACCGCTCTGCAGGGCGGCTCCATTATGAAAGGCTGGACTAACGATGACCGCATCATGATTGCCTGCTGTAATGACGGCACACGGCCTGTCATTTTCAAGATTGAACGGATCGATATTCCGGAAAATGACGAGGAACGGGAATGGCTGGCGAAGCAGAATTTCAGAAATACAGCTGAGGATGCTTATACGGGTTGAACTGTAACTCGGTATTGTCAGAGGAGAACAGATATTGAACATTCAGATATTTGGAACAAAGAAAAGTTCCGACACGCGAAAAGCAGAGCGTTTCTTCAAGGAACGCGGCGTTAAGTTTCAATCCATTGACCTTAAAGAAAAGGGGCTCAGCAAAGGCGAGTTCACTTCAGTCATGCAGGCCGTCGGGGGTGTGGACGCAATGATTGACCCTGACTGCAAAGACAAGGATCTGTTGGCTCTGGTTACTTATATCTCAGCGGATGAACGTGCGGAAAAGGTGATGGAAAACCAGAGCGTCATCCGGCAGCCGATTGTCCGGAACGGTCGCCAGGCGACCGTCGGTTATGTGCCGGAAGTCTGGAAGACATGGCAGTAAAAGGGGATCGTGCGGCACGATGGATATGAGAACAGTTGAGAAAATCGAATATGGATCAGCATTGGCTGTACGTGTTCCGCCGGATGTGATCTCAAACCTGGGCATGCCTGATAGATTCATAGCTTTTGATACGGAGACAACGGGCCTGAATCCGGATAAGGACTGTATCGTAGAGCTTGGAGCAGTCGTCTTTGAGCATGGCGTGCCGATAGAGACATTTCAGAGCTATGTGAATCCCGGCGCTTGTATTTCCGAGGAAGTTTCTGCGCTGAATCATATCACGAATGAGATGCTGCAGGCGGCGCCGACAGAGGAAATAATCTATCCGGAATTGATGAGAGTCCTTGGAACTGCAGCAAAGGGAGAGACTATGATCTGCGGGCATGTGGCTGCATTCGATCTCAGCTTCTTATGCAAAACTCTTGGCCGGCTTGGTATAACTGCGAACTTCCGTTTTGTGGATACCAGACAGCTGGCGACACAGATCCCGGAGCATACGCATCACAGCCTGGCTGCAGTGGCGGAGTATTTTAATGTGCCACACGAGCACGCGCATCAGGCCAAAGAGGATGCGCTGACCAGCGGACAGATCTTTTGTAAAATGCTCGAAAGAAACAGAAACGTATAATAAAGCAGGTGAGTGTTATGGCCGAAGAGAAACTGAAAATCTTATACCTGATGCAGATGCTCCTGGAGGAGACGGACCCGGCACATCCTATGAATGCGACCCAACTCTGCGAGAGGATGCAGTCCCGCTATGAATACTCCTATAACCGGAAAACGATCTACACGGATATCAAACGCCTGCAAACGTATGGGATGAAGATCGCGCAGACAAAAGGCAGCAGCTTCGGCTACTATGTCGAGAAGCGTGATTTTGACCTGGCGGAGTTGAAGCTCCTGGTGGATGCCGTGCAGTCTTCCAAATTCATCACGAAGGAGAAATCAGAGGACCTGATCCGCAAGCTGGCCCGTCAGACCAGTAATGAAAACTCAAAGCAGCTGCAACGACAGGTATTTATATATAACCGGATCAAGGCGGATAACGATGCGATTTATTCGAATGTGGATGCCATTCACGAGGCTATACAGAATAACCGGCAGATCGGTTTCAAATACTGCGAGTGGACTGTCCGGAGGAGTTTGTGCAGAAATAGAACGGTGCAGAATATATTGTATCGCCCTTGGCATTGACCTGGGATGACGAAAATTACTATATGGTCGGCTATGAAGAGGCTTCCGGGAAGATCAAGCATTACCGCGTTGATAAGATGCAGGAGATCCGTGTGATGGAGGATGGTCGTCTCGGGAGGGAGAACTTCAAGGATTTTGACCTTGCTGCATTTGCCCGGAAGACATTTGGTATGTACGGAGGCGAGGACCGGAAGATCACACTGGAGGGAGAGAACCATCTGGTCGGTGTGGTGATTGACCGTTTCGGAACCGATGTGATGATCCACCCGCATGATCAGGAGCATTTCCATG
>JAFWOB010000038.1 GCA_017510065.1 Parasporobacterium sp. | reverse complement strand
CGGAAGGCATACGCAGCGCTGATCAGTTCAGATGTCCCGGGTCAGCTGGTGGTCATTGCCAGGCAGCAACTGCTGCAGGCAGCTTAGGTTATCAAGGTTCTATGCCTAAAGGTAATTTACACACAATTTTGGACTTGACTCGGAAGACATTCATAAAGACCGATTAAACTGCCAAACCTGAAATGTTCTGCAGACTCCTTCCGTCACTCCTGCTTCTCTTCAAAATTGATCATAATAAGAAATCGGGAATAATAGTCATCAAAGCTGTCTCCGGTCAGCTCCTGGATCCTGTCCAGCCGATGCAGCAGTGTATTGCGGTGGATAAACATTGCCCGGCAGGTGGCAGCTGCGGAGCGCTCATTTTTAAGCCATATCTCCAGAGTGTTCAGATAATCGGTTTTATATTGCCTGTCATACTGCTTCAGCAAAGAAATAGCGGGATGCATGACCTCCAGCTGGTTAGCGCTTTGCGGAGACTGCAGGGAAAACAGATAGTCCACTTTTGTTTTGGAAGAAGGATAGATCATTTTGGCGTCACTGCTGTTCAGAGCGTTTTTCAATAATTCAAATTGAGCCTTCAGGGAGGACCATCTTGAGAAGCTGTCGCTGATAGCAAACTGCAGATTGTACAGTTTGGTAAGGCCACGGAAGATATCGATCAGGTCGGAAGAATACTCACTGGGACAGATCAGAAGCAGGTAGCCATTATAAAACAGACTGTGACTGCGGATCTTATTTTCCGCATCGTTGACCATTCGATAGGCGGTGCTCCAATCCCCCAGTGGGATACAGCCCAGACGATAGCTGTCGGACAAGATGTTTTCCATGGAAAGCAGCGTATTAATCTCTTCCACAGGGACGTGTTCCCCGTCCAGCAATTTGGTCAGAAGGGAGTGGGCGGATGACAGGATAGAGGAGTTGTCATTATACAAAGACCATTTCCTGATGGCCTGGGAAAAATACGTACAGATCTGGACAAGCGCAGCAGAATATTTCCGCTCCGACATGATGATCACCAGATCTCCGACAAATGTCCGCTTGGATTTGGAGGGAATACGATAGCAGAAAGACGGATATTCCAGGTTGACATTCGGGGGCAGAAATACTTCCGGTACAGGGTCTTCTACAGACCATTTTTTCTCTTTGTAAATATCCGAATAATGAATATCCATGATTTTCTGATAGGGGAGTTTTCCGTTGGAAAGTACATAATCCCAGATCCGATCAACGCTGCCTTTGGGATGGTTGGTCTTGGCAACAATATTGTCAAGCTCGTCAAATATGATGATCGGATTTCGAATGATGGGATAGCTTGTGTCTACCAGATCCTGAAGAGAACATCCGGAAAAGATCAGGGAATGCAGACTGGCCTGCCAGTTATTCAGCTGTTTCAGGACTTCGTTCAGCTTGTCTGCGATAACGGAAATATCCGCATGGTGGATCAGGATCCGGCCATTCTCAGATTTGCACAAAACATCATCACCGGATTGTACTAATTGTATAAAACCGTGTTCCGAGGTTTCTGAGAACCGTATGGCAGAAATCACAGATTCTCCGTTGGAAATGCTGGATTCTATGTCATAATCCGACAAAATATCTTCAATTATATTCATTGTCAGCATGGAATTTCTCCTCCTTTTCCTTGGTACAAAATATACCATATGCCGGGATAAGCGGTCAAAGAAAATCGTTTATTATATACCTAAACAACTGACAAACCGGTTTGCTAGTATTAATTCAACATCAGAGGAAGGAAGTCAGGAGAATGGCACACAAATTTTTCCCGGATGAATGCAAAGCGATTGCATTGACAGAGATTGATGAAACGCTGTATCCGCCTCATGGGCTGGAGCGGTTGTGTGAGAATGCCGTTCAGACGGATTATTCCAGGCTGAGTGAACGCAATATCCGGATCTTCAAGGATCGCTTGCTGGATATGACCGGATGCATTTTCGGAGGAGCCATTGTGGAAGAAGACAAAGGCTTTTACGAAATGCTGTATCAGGACGGCGGCAAAGAGGAAGCTCCTCGGTTTGCGTACAGCGGCCGAATGCCTCTTATGAATGCGGTGATGCATAATTGTATCCTGTCTCGTGCCAATGATTTCGGCAGCATGTCATTTGAGTTGTTTGACACCAGATTTGCATCCCATTGCGGAGAGACGCTGATCCCTATGGGCCTCACTCTGGCGGATGTCCGTCATACCGGCGGCAAAGAATTTATTGCCAATAATATTGCAGCAGAAGATATGACGGCAAGACTTTTATATACTCTTCCTATTCCCATGTATATTGATATGCATCTTGTTTCGACGGCAGCATCAGTGCTGGCGTCGAAATACTATAACCTGGATCCGAAGCAGATGCGTTATGCTGTCGGATTTGCGGTGACCAATTCCACCAGGCCGGCTCATGCTTATTTCGATAAGAGTCAGGAGTTTATGTTCCATAACGGCGAGAGTGCAAGAATGGGAATTATGGCTGCAAAACTGGCACAGCTCGGGTGGAAAGGACCTGATGACGCTTATTTTGCAGATATGGGATTTGTCAGGAATCAAATGAAAGAGGAGAATACCCTGCCGGATCTGTATCTGAAATGTTTCGATGAGCTGGGAGAAACCTATTTTACTGAGACCAGTATCAAACGGTTCCCGGGAGGTCTTCCGTCTTCCGCAGCCCATCTGATCGGCATGCAGCTGCATAAGCAGATCCAAGAAGCCTACGGCACGGTAGATGGCGAAAAGATTGCCCGTGTACATGTATACCGGTTTACCACCAGACCGGAGTCTTATGCCATGGAATATACGGAGCCGACACATATGAACAGTCTGTTCTGTTACCGATTTGCCGTGGTATCCGGAATGCTGAGCGGAAGAACTACTGCGGCGTCTGTACAGACAGAAAATATTCAGAAGAACCCGGAACTGTTCCGACTGGCTTCGGAAGCAACTCTGGAAAGCTATCGAGACGAATCCGGACTTCCGTTGATGAAAGCGGTCGTCGTTATGAAAGACGGAAGCGTATTTGAAGCGAAAGCCAACTGGGCTTCCGAGATGGATTATTATCCAACCCATGAAGAAATCAGGGAAAAATTCTGGGATCAGTTCCATGCATTTGGGAAACTCCGGGATTCAGTCGGAGAGAAGATCATAGAGCTGGCCGGCAGGATCGAAACCCTGGAGGATATGCGGGAATACACAGAACTATTGTCACTGTAAACAGCAGTTCGGGAAAGGAAAAACCATGAAAGTAATTGATGCACTGGTTGATTTTGCGATTCGGGCAAAATGGGAAGAGTTTTCACCAGAGGTTCAGCAGACGGTAAAGAATATTATGCTGGACGGAGTAGGGGATATACTGTCAGGTCTTGCTTCTGATAAAGGAAAGATCGGAATCGAAATGGCCAAGTTGATCGGCGGCAATCCTCAGTCCAGCGTTTTCGGCGTGGGATTGAAGACCTCAGCTCCGACAGCAGCATTTGCCAATTCGGAACTGATCAACGGGCTGGATTTCGATCCGATCCCGCATCTTTCCATTATTATCCTTCCGGCCATTCTTGCTGTGGCAGAGGCGGAACATTCCAGCGGAGAGGAACTCCTGACCGCATTGGCAGTAGGAGCGGAAGTAGCGTTCAGGCTGATGTCCTGTCTGAGCACGGCTGTGATCATTGCAGCCAGCAAGCTGGGCAAAAATCCGGATATCTTTGGCAGTAATTTCGAGTGCATCATCGGGGCTGCGCTGGCCAATGCAATGCTGATGAAGCTGGATCGGGAAGAAATGAAACAGGCGATTGCTATTGCTGCCTATTATTGTCCTATTCCGACTTCCGGGGATTGGGAATCAACCCTGCCGAAGTCCCTGATCAAGTACGTTCCGGCTTCCCGTATTGCCCAGTCTTCGGTAGAGGCCGCCATGCTGGCACGGTTCGGATATACCGGCAATACGGAAACCCTGGACCGGGAATACGGCTTTCCGCTCATCCTCAGCCGGAATAAAGAGGCCTGGGATCCGCAGCGGGTTACGAACGGGCTTGGCCAGTTCTGGCTGATTGAACATCTGGAATTCAAAAAATATCCCTGCTGCCGTTTTCTCCATACCGCGCTTGACGCATTCTACAAGCTGAAAGAGGAATACCGGCTGACGCAGTATGACATCCGGGAGATCAGGTGCAATATCAGCAGTTTCAATGCGCATCCGGATCAATATTGTGTCACCAATCAGGTGGACGCCCAGTTCAGCGGTCCTTACAGTTTTGCGGTGGCAGCCTGTGGGTTCGAGCCGGGTCCTGTATGGCAGGACAAGACAGTTCTGGAAAATGCCGAGGTCAGAAGCTTTATGCCTAAGGTGAAAATGGTAGTGGATCCCCGGTTTAAAGAATACAAAGAAAAAGACAGGGACAGCTGGTACGGAGGCGTTGAGATCGATCTAGAAGATGGAAGGACACTGACTGCGGAAGAACTGTATCCGAAAGGAACCAGGAAAAACCCGTTTTCAGAAGAAGAAAACAAGGAAAGATTCCGACGTCTTTCCAGGGTAGTCCTTCCGGACAATAAGATCGAGAACGCCTACCGGCTGCTTATCAATCTTCAGGATCAGGAGAATCTGGAAGAACTGATAGACAATGTAACCTTGTGATCGATATCGGCGGCAGATTAGTTTGAGGTGATCGGGTGTTATGAACGAAGATATCATTTTAGAGGTCAAAAATCTGGTAAAGAGCTTTGAAGAAACCAAGGCTTTGAAAGGTGTGGATCTGACGATCAGATCCGGGGAGATCCATGGCCTGGTTGGTGAGAACGGTTCCGGAAAATCGACGGCGACCTCCATTATCGCAGGCATGCAGCAGGCTGACAGCGGGGAAATGATCTACCTCGGGAAGCCCTGGAATCCCCAGACTATGCTTCAGGCCCAGAATCTGGGCGTCAGTATGATCCTGCAGGAAGCCAATACGATCCCCGGGGCCACGGTTGCGGAGAATCTGTTTGTGGGAGAAGAATCTTTGTTTGCAACCTGCGGTTTCATGAACAAAAAGAAGATGAACCGTCAGGCGGATCGACTGCTTGACGAGTTGTCGCTTTCCCGGTTTCACAGCAGTGATCTGATCGATTCCTATACATTTGAGGACCGGAAGCTGATCGAGATTGTGCGTGTCCTGAAGAAAAAGACACGGGTCCTGATCGTGGATGAAACCACTACGGCACTTTCTCATAATGGAAGAGAATTCCTGTATGACCTCATAAGAAAAAAAGCCGGAGAAGGCAATGCCGTGATCATCATCTCCCATGATCTGGATGAGATCATGAACATCTGTAATGTCCTGACGGTTCTGAGAGACGGGGAGATTGTAGCCGATCTTTCCAGGGAAGAGATGGAGCCCAAAAAGATCCGGCAGTATATGGTAGGACGGGATATCGGGGATAAATATTTCCGGACGGATTTTGAACCGACTGCGCAGGAAGAAGTCACTTTGTCTCTGGAACAGATTTCTTTTGACGGGAGAGCACCTTTTGATGTGATCCTGCATAAAGGGGAGATCGTGGGAATCGGAGGATTGTCGGACAGCGGTATGCACCGCGTCGGTAAAGTGGCCTTCGGGATCGAGAAAAACAGCGGCAAAGTCCACAGGAAAGATCAAGAGATTAAAAATACGAACCAGGCAGTGAAAAGCGGGATCGCCTATATCAGCAAAGACCGGGATCGGGAAGCCATCATACTGGATGGCAATATCAAAGAAAACATCCTTCTTCCGGTTCTTGCCAATATCAAGAAATCCCTATTTGTGAGCCCGGCAAAGGAACGGAAGATCGTAAAGGAAGAGGTGGATTTCCTGAGCATCAAATGCAGCAGCCCCATGCAGAAAGTGGCTAACCTGAGCGGCGGTAATAAGCAGAAAGTTTCCTTTGCCAGATGGATCGCCAGGGATTCGGAAGTATTTATCATGGATTGTCCGACGCGAGGTGTGGACATCGGCGTCAAGCAGACCATGTACCAGCTGATGGAGGATATGAAAAAAGAAGGAAAATCCATCCTGATGATCAGCGAGGAATTAACGGAGCTGATCGGTATGTGCGACAGAATGCTGATCATGAAAGAATGTGAACTGAAGAAAGAATTTCTCCGGAATGCTGATCTGAAAGAATCAGATATTATCGAGTATATGATATAAGGAGGCAGACATGACAGCGACAAAAAACAGTGTTTTTTCGAGGAAGAATATCCAGACATTCCTGCCGGTGATCGGACTTGTGATCGTAATCGTGCTGTTTGCCTTTACAACCGGAGGAAAGCTCTTTTCTGCCTACAATCTTTCCTCCATCATTGCGCAGAGCGTGTGTCTCACCATCGTTTCCACAGGTGCGGTCTTTACTTACGCTCTTGGAAGCCTCGATCTTTCCATCGGACCGACCATGGGACTGTGCGCATTGATCGCAGCGCTGATCACCAACAATAACGGCAGCATCCTGCTCGCGTTTCTGGCGGCTCTGGGGATTACCATATCGTTTTCCTTTATTAACAGTGTTGTCAGTTACGCACTTCATCTTGACCGGATCCTGACCACATTGTTCCTGTCCTTTACGGCCGGAGGACTGCAGCTGATGATCTCCAGCAGTGTCGGCGGAACGATCTACGCCATGGCGGACTGGTCTCTGTTCAAATCAACGTCCTTTCAATTTATCGTAATGGCTGTGGTGGTGCTGCTGGGCATCTTTCTCTTTAATTTTACGACGATCGGCAAATATGGCAGAGCCATGGGATCAAACAGGGTCTGTGCAGGACAGTCCGGAATCAATATCATCAAGTATCAGATCATTATCTATATCATTTTAGCCATCTGTACAGCGATCGGAAGTCTGTTCCTGGTATCCCGGGCAGGCTCCATCAGCTGGTCCACAGGAAGCGGATTCCATATGGATGTCATGATCGCCCTGATCCTGGGAGGCATGCCCATGCGGGGCGGCGTCAATTCCCGGATTATCAGTGCTCCGATCGGCAGTTTTACTTATACGATCCTGTCTAACGGACTGACACTGTCAGGTGTCAATATGAGCATCGTAGGGATGTGTAAAGCATTGGTATTTATAGTAGTTATAATTCTGACATGCAGAAATAAAGGCAGAGTTATACCACGGTAATTATAAACAACAGGAGGTATGGAAATGAAAGTTACGAAGCGTTTGGTTGCATTATTGATTTGCTGTATCATGGTGTTTTCCATGATGACCGTAAGCATGGCCGGAGCAGCAGAAAGCGATATTCCGCATCATAAGATCGGAATTCTGGGATTCCGTGATACGGGAGGATTTACAGATTATACCATGAATTTCCTGAATCTTCTGGGACCGGCAATCAATACAGAGTTTATGTTTGTCGGCGGTGATACCAGAGATGAAACCATCAATGTCGGAAAAGTGCAGGATATGATCACCGCAGGATGCGATGGAATTATCATGCTGTATGACCTGGGCGTGGTAGGCATTGCCGATGTCTGCGCAGCTGCAGGCGTTTATCTGGGAGGTGCCCGTGCCGCTATGGAATCTGCGCTTCCGATGCTGGTCAATAATCCGTTCTTTGTAGGAACCGTTCAGGAAGGCCCGTCAGACGATTCTCTGGTAGCAAGGAAGATTGCGGACAGGATTGTTGCAGAAGGCGTCAAAGAAGCAGGCCTTGCTCTCTTCCCGCCGTTTGCTTATCCGGAGCAGACCCGTTATGCAGCTCTGATCCGTGAAATGTTAAGCGAAGAGCATCCGGAGATCACGCTGGTTGATGATGAAGTTCTGATGTTCCAGAACCTTCCGGAAACTTATCTGGCACAGCATCCGGATATTGAACTGATCGTATCCATCGCGGACGATTATGTATATCCGACCCTTCTTTCTGCCGGCAGAAAGGATATCAAGGTCATCAATAAAGGATTCCTGCCGAGCCATCTGGATTCCATGAATGAAGGCGTTATCATCATGGATATGACAACGGCTGTGGAATCAATCTTATATCCGCTCATCCTTATGGTAGACAAGATGAACGGCTACTCCTTTGACGATGCCCCTGCACAGCCGGAAACTGTAGGCTCCAACCTGATCTATATCGAGAACCCGGAGGACTGCAAATACTTTATCGAAAACACGCTTATGGGAGAAGAAGGCATGTTAACAGAGATTGATGAAAGCAAATGCCTTCTCAGTGTTGATGAGATGAAGAGCTATTTCAAGACATTCAATCCGGATGCCACTTATCAGGGATTGTGTGATCTTCTCGCCGGCATGACGATGGAAGCTTATAAAGCAAGATAACTCCGAACAGGAGCGGCGATTTACTATTCCGGCAGAGCACAGTCTGCTGCTCTGCCGGAGATCAACCTTGATGAGGGAATGGTTATGAAGACCAGAAAGCGATTTGCAAATTTCATTAAGACGATTATTCTCCCTGTATTTGTGTTTGTCTTATTTTTCATACTGACCAGAGCACAGGGGATCATGTACTACGGCACAGCCAATATGTGGATGACGATCCTGCGAACCGTTTGTTATACCCTTACGGTTTCTTTTGGGATCGCTGTTCAGATCAGGGCAGGCAGAATGGATTTTACCGGAGGGATCACCTTTATCCTTGCTTCCATGTTAAGCGGAATGGTAACGGTCAATGCCGGTGGAAATTCCTGGATGCTGCTGGGGATCAGCGTTCTGGCAGGTGTGTTGATCAGTGTGATCACTGCCACGGTATATATTGTGGCCCGACTGCCGATCGTGATCTGTACGATCGGTATGGCTCTTCTGTATGAGTCATTAACTACGATCGTGGGACGAAATGGATATGATCTGCAGCATATTGATAACCTGACCTATTTCGGAAGAGTTCCGGGAATTATCATGGCAGCAGTTTTTGTCATGATCCTGTATTTTGTTTATACCAATTATACGGTCTGCGGCTATCAGACCAGGCATCTTCGGAACAATCAGCTGGCAGCCATCAATATCGGCATCAACGAAAAAAAGAACATCTATGTAGCGTATATCATCAGCGGAGTGATATTCGGAATTGCAGGCGTCATCTATTGTACGCAGACCCGGCTGGATGTCCAGTCCAATCTTTCTACGGTAGGTCCGTTGTTTTCCAATCTTGTCATTGTGTACATGGGATTTTATTTCGGAACCTTCAGTACGGATACCATCGGAGTCTTTGTAGCGTCCCTTTCCGTAGCGTTATTTAACTATGGGATGAGCGCCATCGGCCTTGACAATGGCCTCGATAAGATCTTATATGCTTTTTTCTTCATGATCCTGATCAATATCATTACGGAGAATGCATGGAGGATCAAGGCTTTATTTCAGAAGAAAAAACAGCAGCCCGATATGTAAGCTGCGGTTGTAATCATAGATATCATAGACAGGAGAAAATATGTCAATTTGCTACGATCAGCTTGTGCCGGTAGTGTTTGGCGAAGGGGCAGTCCATGAACTGGGAGAAAAAGTCAGAGCTCTTGGATGCCGCCGGGTACTATGTGTATACGGGCAAAGCGTCAAGGCGTCAGGGATTGCGCAAAAAGCGCTGAACGCTCTGCAAAACGCCGGAATAGAAACAGTGATCTTTGATAAGGTTTCGGGAGAGCCGGACGATCAGCTGGTGGACGAGTGCGGAGCACTGGCTCTGGCGGAATCGGTGGATGGCGTGGTCGGGATCGGCGGAGGTTCGAGCATGGACTGCGCAAAAGCAGCGTCTCTGCTCCTTAAATATCCGGCACCGATTCGGCAGTATTTTACAGCGCCTCCTTCCTTTCTGGAAGCTCCGGTACCGGTAATCCTGGTTCCGACGACGGCAGGGACGGGTTCTGAGGTGACACAGGTAAGTGTCATCACGAAGCTGCCGGAACATCATAAACCGGCGATCTTCATGCGGCCGGCCCTTGCGGTGGTCGACCCGGAACTGACGTATTCTTCGCCGGCTTCCGTGACGGCATACGCAGGTTTCGACGCCTTTGCGCATGCGGCGGAATCCATAACGGCGAAAGGCCGGAATGAACGAAGTGAATTGCTGGCGATGGCCGCTATCGAAAAAATAGCCGTCTATCTTCCAAGGGTATTAAAAGACCCGATGGATAAAGAGGCGCGTCATCATCTATCCCTGGCTTCCAATTGGGCAGGCATTGCCTTTGCCGACACAGACTGCCATTTAGGCCATGCCATGGCAGATGGGTTGTCGGCTGGGTGCGGCACGCCTCATGGACTGAACTGCATCTGGATCAATCCGGAACTGATGGCAGAGTGTGCAATCTATATCCCCGAAGAAGTTAAAAAGATCGGCCTGGCGTTGGGAGGCAGCTACCGGGGCGATGAAAGCGCGCAGGAAATTGGGGAAATAACAGCAGGATATATCAGGGATCTTATGGAGAAGTGCCAATTGCCCACCCCTTCGGAGAAAGGGATTACCAGTGAACAGATGCAGTCATGCGCTGCAACGGTTATGGAGATCGATCTCGGTCTTCGCCTGAACTGTCCCTTTGAAGCGACGGAAGAGATTGTCAGACAGATTTATCGCAAGTCTTTTGAAAGACTGCAAAACAGCAGGGTGGATTCAATATGATCGAGCAGAAGCTTTTTATTAACGGGCAATGGGTGGAAACCACAAGCGGAACCATTGTCGATGATGTGAATCCAGCGGACGGAACGACGGTAGCCCGGGTGCATCTGGCAGGAGCGGATGAAACATACGCAGCCATTGAAGCGGCCTCTGGAGCATTTCCACAGTGGAAGGACCTGCTGGCTATGGACAGAGAGGTCTTTTTTTACAGAGCAGCAGAACACCTCGCTGCAAATCAATTCCGCTATGCGCAGATGCTGATCGAAGACAGCGGCAGCTGTTTCATGAAAGCCATGGATGAGATCGGCCAGTGTGTCAGCATTTGCCGGGCAGCAGGTGGAGAATGCAGGAAGATCAACGGAGAGATCCTGCAGGAGGATCAGCCAGGACAGGTCAGTACATTTATCCGTCAGCCTCTGGGGGTTATTGCCGGGATTTCCCCATTTAATTATCCGGTCTTGCTGGCGATTACCAAGGTGATGCTGGCATTGGCTGCCGGTAATACTTTTATTCTGAAACCATCTTCCGATGTTCCGCTGGCAGGACTGATCATAGCGCAGACCTGCGAGGCGGCCGGATTTCCGGCAGGCGTCTTCAATCTGCTGATTGGTCCGGGAGAAACCATCGGTGACATCCTGACAGAAGATCCCCGGGTGAAGATGCTTACCTTTACCGGGTCCACCGTTGTCGGGAAAAAACTGGCAGTGAAATGTGCGGCAAATGGGAAACGGATCACCCTGGAGATGGGCGGAAAGAATCCGATGATCGTTCTGAAAGATTTTGATGTAGATCAGGCAGTATCCATCGGAGCCTTCGGCGCTTTTTTCCATCAGGGACAGATCTGTATGGCGACTTCCCGGATCATTGTGGAAGAGCCGCTTTATGAAGCGTTTTGCGGTGCCTTTGCGGAAAAAGCAAAAACAATCAAAATGGGAGATCCCCACAAGGAAGATACCATTATCGGACCGCTGATCCATGAAAAGCAGTGTGAGTTTATTGATTCCCTTATCCGGGACGCAGTGGAAAAAGGTGCAAAGGTTCTCACCGGGGGCACCCATGAAGGATCGTTCTATGCTCCGACGGTCATTTCAGATGTTACGGAAGAGATGGACATTTTTTATCAGGAATGTTTTGGCCCGGTTGCAGTCATCTGCAGAGCGGCAGATGCGGAGCATGCCCTGGCACTGTGCAATCATAATCAGTATGGATTGTCAGGTGCTCTTCTGACAAACGATCTTTCCCTGGCCATGTCCATGGCACCACGCATGGAATCAGGTATGGTCCATGTAAATGACAGCACGGTCATGGGATCTCGCCAGGCTCCTTTCGGCGGAGTGAAGGACAGCGGAATGGGAAGGGAAGGAAGCCGGTTCTCCATTGAGGAATTCACCGAGCTCAAATGGATCACATACCAGCTGACAAGAGGCGGCTATCCAACAGATCTGTAATGTAACGCACCACGATAGAGAGGAACGAAAGTTGAAAGGAAAGAATCTTCACTGCGATGTCCTGGTTGTCGGCGGCGGCATGTCGGGAATCTTCGCAGCCCTCAAAGCAAAGGAACAGGGAGCAGACGTGCTCCTGACGGATAAAAACTATGTCGGAAGATCCGGCGCTACCATCTGGTCCAGCATGTTTACGGCCTTCAGCCCCGCATGGGGACATGACCTGAAGGAATGGATGGGATTCCTGGATGATGCTTTTGAAGGAATGAACCATGCGCAATGGACCCGGATCCTTCTTGAGGAATCCTATGAACGGTATATGGAACTGGAAAGTTGGGGCGTAGAATTTCCGGTCGATTCCGAAGGGAAACATCTGGGATTTCATGCGCCTGGGGTACCTGTAGAAGCGAGAGTCATGACCAAGGGCGTCCATTTTCTGCCTAAGCTTCGGAACAAGGTCCTGCAGGAAGGGATCCGGATCATCGATCATGTCATGATCACGGAGCTGCTGATGCAGGACGGCGTGGTAAGAGGCGCTGCGGGATTTCATTCCCATACAGGCGAACCTTACCGGTTTGATGCCGGAGCTGTTATATTGTGTACCGGGCCTCTGGGTTTTAAATCTGTGAAAAATATGGCGGTGGCCAATCTGACAGGAGATGGCGAAGCAATGGCCTATCGCTGCGGTGCCCAGATCAGCGGGAAGGAATTTGCCTTTGCCGGATCCACCGTTTACCAGGGAGCGAAGAACGAATCCGAAAGAGCGGAAATGAAAGGCCGCCAGGTCCATAAAACCATCGAGCGGAACATGGTGTGGGGCGGATATCTTCCGCAATTAGGCGCTTATGATTTCTTTGTGGATGCCAAAGGTTATCCGTTAAACCGCTTTACGGCAGCAGCTGCCATCCATGAAGGACGCGGTCCTGTGTATCTGGATATGGACAAAGTTCCGGAACCGATGGTCCAATGGTCTTCCCATGAACTGAAGGAAAGTGGGGAGCAGTACCGGATGGAACGGATCGGTTTGAAGGAAATGCGGGATGGCCTGTGGATGGGTGTTCTGCGGACGGAACTGAATACGGGCGGACTGCACGGCGGCGGCTCCGGCATCGCGCAGGTGGATCTGAACTGTGCAACCAATGTTCCGGGGCTTTATGCGGCAGGCGATGCGTACAATTCCAGAACAGGAGGAGCCAGATATCAGTTCGTAGGGTTCGGGCAGTGCAATGCAGCGGTTACAGGAGCCAGAGCAGGCGTCGCAGCTGCAAAGTACGCATCTGACGCGAAACGGTCTGAACTGGATGCTTCGTATGCAGAGGATATACAGCAGGCGATGCTGGAACCTCTGAACACAGGAAGCGGATTTTCGGTGCACTGGACGATCCAGCAGATCCAGAATCTGGTATTTCCCTATTATTACAGCATTGTAAAGCAGGAGGATCGGCTTAAGGCTGCGCTTACGACCATCGGATTCCTGAAGGATCATGTCTGTCAGCGGCTGTATGCCGAGGACGTGCACAGTCTGCGCCTGGTACATGAAACCCGGAATCTGGCACTGAACGCGGAGATGCTGATCAGGGCATCCCTTTTCAGAACGGAAAGCAGGGGAAACCATTACCGGGAAGATTATCCACAGAGAAATGATGCGGACTGGAGATGCTGGGTCAGACTGAAAAACGAAAATGGCAGAATGGAAGCCATTAAGGAGCCGATTCCGGAAGATGCGGCCACCAGACCGCTGGAACATTATTTTATGAATTTTCCGGATTACAGGACGCAAAGCAGGTAAAGGATCACAAAGACAGAAGGAGACGTAAGAAATGGCGATTGAAAAAATCGATGAAGGGAAATGCATCGGCTGTGGGATCTGTGTTGACAGCTGCCCGGTTGACGTGATTCGTCTGGATGAAACAACAGGGAAGGCGATTATCGCATATATAGAAGAATGTACACTCTGTGCGATCTGCGAGCAGGATTGCCCACAGCATGCCATCTATGTCGGCCCGGGTAAAGAAGGCCCGATGATCACTCACTGGTAATTGAGCTCAGGGAAAGGGAGGAAATATCATTGCAGACAGAACATACGATGAATTCCGATATATTGATCATTGGCGGCGGGATAGCAGGTTTATTTTCCGCAATTAAAGCAAGAGAAGCAGGGGCGGATGTGATCCTGACCGACAAGAACTATGTCAGCCGGTCAGGAGCTACCATGTGGGTGGACACCTTTACCGTATTTAATCCTGAATGGGGACATAACAAAGAAGAGTGGGTGGATTTTCTGAACCATACCTTCGAAGGGATGAACAATCCGGAATGGATTGATATCTATCTGAAGGAATCTTATGAACGATACCAGGATCTGCGCTCCTGGGGGATCGAGTTCCCGAAAATGCCCAATGGGGAAGACTCCGTGATCGCCTTTCGGGGTATGCCGATCGAAACCCGTACCACTTACAGAGGATGGATGTTCCTTCCGAAACTGAGGGCGTATGCCCTGAAAATCGGAGTCCGGATCGTTGACCATGTGATGATTACGGATCTGATCTGCCAGAAAGAGCAGGTGTCAGGTGCTGTCGGATTTCACAGTCAGAACGGGGAGCTCTATTGCTTCCATGCATCAGCCGTGATTATGTGCGCAGGCCCTTCCGGATTCAAGAGCCTGAAATACCTGGGCGTAGCCAATCTGACCGGAGACGGGGACGCGATGGCATACCGTGCCGGAGCGGAAATCAGCGGGAAGGATTTTGCATTTGGCGGGATTCCTGCGTTCCAGGCTGAACACAACGAAGAAACCCGTGTGACAGACCTGGATTCCCGGGAAATCGATGACATCTGCGGAAAATACCGGGTATGGTCGGCTTATCTGCCGCAGGTCTCCAGTTTCGATCTGTTTGTTGATGCGGAAGGGTATCGGCAGACAAGGTTTACCACTATGGATGCGGTACATCAGGGACGGGGGCCGATCTATCTGGATTATGATATGGTTCCGCCTCCGATGCAGGAGTGGGCAAAACAGAACCTTGCAGACTGGAATGAAGAATTCCGGTTGGAACGGCTTGGGATTAAAGACATGAAAGGGAAAATGTGGACAGATACCTTCCGTTCGGAAACCAGCACCGGATTTGCCAATCTGGGGGGAGGCACCGGAATTGCTCCGAAGAGCCTGAACTGTGAGACTTCCCTGAAAGGACTTTTTGCTGCCGGTGAATCCTTTAACTCCAGAATGTTCGGCGCAAATTATCCATATATCGGATTTGCCCAGGCCAACGCAATGATCACGGCAGCAAGAGCAGCGGCCGCTGCAGTGGAATACGCCGGAAGAGAAGAAAAGATCCAGGCAGATGAGCAGATCATCGCCGGGTTAAAGGAACGGGCATTTGCGCCGATCAATCGAAAAGGCGGCTTCCATCCCAGATGGGCGATCGAGCAGCTGCACTCCCTGATCTTTTCATATTATGTCAGCATTATCAAGGACGGAGACCGGATGGATGGCGCGTTGAAGCTGATCTCATTTCTGGAAAACCATGTGGGTCCGAGACTGTATGCAAAGGACTGGCACGATCTTCGGCTGGCGCATGAAGCGCAGAATATGCTGTTGAATGCGGAAATGATGCTGAAGGCCTCTCTGATGCGGGAGGAAAGCAGAGGAGCGCATTACAGGGAGGATTTCCCGCGTCGAAATGATGAGGAGTGGCTGGCATGGATCAGGATCAGAAAAGAGGGAGAGCAGATGCATTTGTTCAAAGAACCAATCCCGGAAAAGTATATTGAACAGATGCCGAAAACTTACGAGGAACGCTATGTCAGCAGATTTGCCGGGGAAATGGATACCTGATCTTTAGTTATAGGAGAATGATATGACTGCAAGAACAATTAAAGAAACAGAACAGGAAATACGTGTCTACGAGGAATGTGATGTACTGGTCGTAGGCGGAGGAGCCGCAGGGCATTCCGCAGCGCTGGCAGCAGCAAGGGCAGGCGCTAAAAATGTGATCCTTATGGAGCGGTATGGATTTATGGGCGGCGATGCAACCGGAGGCTATGTGATCATGGTGCCCAATCT
>JAFWOB010000216.1 GCA_017510065.1 Parasporobacterium sp. | reverse complement strand
TGATGAGAAAAAAATTGGATGACAGAGGATGACAGAGGGACGGTTCTTTTGTCACCTTTTTAAAAAGGTGACAAAAGAACCGTCCCTCTGTCATCCTCTGTCATCTTGAATATCATCTATAATTATTACAGCGGTTATGATATATTTTTATCAAAAGAACCGGACCATGGAAACAGTATTCTGAGGAGGGGAAATAAATATGAGCAGAGGGGGTATTCATTGTGGCTGATCTGACAGACAGAATATGCATTATCGGCGGGGGGCCGGCAGGTATTTCCGCAGCTATGTATCTGGAAAAAAAGGGATATGAACACTACGTCATTTATGAGCGGCAGAACAAAGTGGGTGGTAAGTGTTTTTCGCCTCTGATCGATGTGAATGGCGAGAGCCGCACTTATGAGACCGGTGCGATCATGGGCGCCATTACCTATCACGCGGTACATGAGGTAGAGGAGTTCGCCGGCGTTAGTCATGCGGACGGACCCAACATGCGCAGGATGTACCGTGATAAAAGCGGGAAAGAGATCTTCCCGTTTGACCCTAAGAAGAATTTCTCCATTTCCAAAATGTTCAGTCTTTTGAAGTTGAAAAAACAGATGAAGAAGCTGGTCGAGATCATGGAAACGAAATACAAGGGATATGACTGCTACGGACACCGGGGCGTCGCCCAGGGCCGCTACAACGGTCTGTCCAAGGGACTGGATGATGCGCTTCAGATGATCGATGGCGAGAATCCGAACCTCAAGGATCTGGCACTTCCCTTTGATCAGTTCTGTAAACTCAATGGCGTCGAAGAGGTCATGCGGATCTGGATCGGTCCCTATACTTCCTTCGGCTACGGTTATTTTGACGAGATCCCTGCAGCGTATGTCATGAAATACCTGGACACCACGACGGCGATCGAATTTATCAATATGCGTCTTTGGACCTGGAAGAACGGCACACAGTCAATCTATGAGGCGGCCAATAAGAAGCTGAAGAATCCTGCGCTCTTAAATACCGAGGTGGTGAAAGTGGTGCGCCCGGCAGAAGGAACGGACGGTAAGATCGAGATCACTGTCAAGGATGAAGCAGGCGAGAGGACGGAGGAATTCGATCAGCTGATCATAACGACGCCGCTGGATCATTTTGTGCAGTATGCAGATGCCAGGGACGAGGAAAAAGAGCTCTTCAGCAAGATCATACATGAGAAATATGTGGATTTTATCGCTCGTTTTGATAAAGATGCAGGACCGACCATCTCCGGTTATATTTTCGACAATATGACGGTGGAACGTCTCGGCCACGCGATGGTCTATTATCACAGATGGGAGGACCAGCAGGCCAACTGCCCGAGTACTGTATACGCCCTGCGTAACCACATGGGCAGTACAGATGTACCGTATGATAAAACGATCGATCTTATGATGGAGGACATGAAGGCGTGCGGCTTCCCAGTCAGGGAACGCCTTTATGAGCAGGAAACTTACTATTGCCCGCATGTCAGCCCCAAGGACTATGCCGATGGCTGGTATGACAAGCTGGATGCCATGCAGGGGAAACAAAAGACCTGGTATGCCGGCGAGATCATGGGATTCGGCGATATGGAGGATACCTGTGCCGCATCGAGAGATCTGGTGGACAGATTCTTTTAATGGATCATTTCTGATTGGCAGGTGAGTTATGAAAATCATAGAACTGAAAGAAACCATTACGGCTTCCAACGACAGGGATGCACAGGAGCTTCGTGAGGAACTGCTTAGAAGCGGCACGCTCCTCATTAACCTTATGGCCTCTCCTGGCGCAGGAAAGACAACGCTCCTGGACCGGACGATCCGGGATATCGGTTCCCGTTACAAGATCGGCATTATTGAAGCGGACATCGATTCGGATGTGGATGCGAGAGCCCTGTCGGCGCTTGGCGTGAGTGCCGTGCAGGCCCATACCGACGGGATGTGCCATATGGACGCCGGGATGACAAGAACCGCGCTTGAGGAGCTTACGTATGACGACAAGGACCTTATCTTCCTTGAAAATGTCGGGAACCTCATATGCCCCGCGGAATTTGATACCGGTGCCGGCAGGAATGTCATGATCCTCAGTGTCCCTGAAGGAGATGACAAGCCGCTCAAATATCCGCTCATGTTCACAAAAAGCGATGTTCTTCTGATCACTAAGACAGATGCTGTCAGTATCTTCGATTTTGATTTCGACAAGTGTGAAGAGCGGGTAAGAAAGCTGAACCCGGACATCCTTATTTTCCGTGTGTGCGCGAAAAACGGCAAAGGCATGGACGCGTGGGAAGAGTGGCTCGAGGAACAGGCAGGAAGCTGGGGGAAATAGGATATACTATGCATGAAATGGGAATTGTGATCCACCTGGCTAAAACACTGGACGATTTTGCAAAGGAAAATCATGTCACCAAAATCGGTTCGGTGACATTGTCCGTGGGCGAAGTCTCGGGAATCGTAACAGATCTGTTTACCGATGCGTGGAGGTATTTTTCCGGAAAACATCCCATACTGGAAGGATCCGAGCTTCGCATGGAGATCATCCCTGCAGTCACATACTGCGACGGATGCCAGAAGACCTATGGAACCGTTGCGCACGGCAGGATCTGCCCGTATTGCGGAAGCGGTGAGACCTGGCTCGTGAAGGGAAATGAATTGATCATTAAAGAGATTTCGGCGGAGACGGACGACCCTGCCGCCGTCACAGACAACAAATAGAGAAGGAGAATAAAAATGCCGGAGATTTACAGGGATAAACAAGAGACGATCTCCCAGTATGAGGGCGAGAAGGATTTTAAAGAAAAATATGCCCGTCTTGGGAAAAAAATCACCGACAACGTAAAGACAAAGATCGGAGGCGTAAAAGCCACTGATCCTGAGTACTGGGGGCTGAGGGAAGTCCTTACAGAGGAAGAAGTAGATATCGGCCTCACCATGAAGCTGCGCAAATGGTATTCTTTTGATGACCTCTATAAGAAGAACCAGAAGCAGTTTTCCAGGGAAAAATTCAAAGAAGTTCTGGATCTGATGTGCGTGCACGGAATTGTCGAGTATGACTATGGCGATCACTATGACGACAACGGACCGACACAGAAGGAGCGGGGAGAGATCCGCTACCGTCTCTCATTCTTCGTTCCCGGGAGCGCGGAGCTGTTCAACTCCTCCGTCGATCGGGTAGACAAGGCCCCGCCGGTGGCGTCCTTCTTCGAGCGGATGACATTTCTGCCTCTGGAACACATCACATCGATGGTGCGTCCGGGTGGAGACGGTATCGGCATGCATGTCATTCCTGTGGAAAAGGAAGTCAGCATGCACAATGAGGCGCTGGACATCGAGAAGATCTCCTACTGGCTGAAAAAATACGAGGGGCATCTCTCTGCAGGCATCTGTTCCTGCCGCTACTCACGCGCGAAGCTTGGTGAGGGCTGCACAGACGATGTCAACGACTGGTGCATCCAGGTCGGTGACATGGCGGACTATACCGTGGAGACAGGCCGCGCACACTATATCACGACAGAAGAAGCGCTGGATATTCTGAAACGCGCAGAAGAGAACGGCTATGTCCACCAGACAACGAATATAGACGGCGAAGATCATATTTTCGATATCTGCAATTGCAACGTGCAGATCTGCAATGCCCTGCGCACTTCGCAGCTTTACAATACCCGCAACATGTCCAAGAGCGCGTACACGGCGGAGGTCGACAGGGAAAAATGCGTTGCCTGCAACCGGTGCGTCGAGATCTGTCCTGCAGGCGCGATCAAGCTGGGCCAGAAGCTCTGCGACAAAAACGGGAAGGAAATCGCTTATCCGAAACAGATCCTCCCGGATAAGATCCGCTGGGGAAAATACGCCTGGGATGAAAACTACAGGGATACGATCCGTGTGAATACGCACCGGACGGGAACTTCACCCTGCAAAGCAGCCTGCCCTGCGCACGTTCCGGTACAGGGATATCTGCAGATGGCAAAAGAGGGACGGTATGATGAGGCATTGGCTCTCATTAAGAGAGAGAATCCGTTCCCCGCAATCTGCGGACGCGTGTGCAACAAGCTGTGCGAGGACGCCTGCACCAGAGGCACCATCGATAAACCGGTATCCATCGACGAGGTCAAGAAGTTCCTCGCGGAGCGCGATCTCCATGCGGAGACCCGCTATGTGCCAAGGAAGATCATCAACAATCTGACCGGCGAGTGGAAACAGAAAATCGCCATCATAGGAGGCGGACCGGCAGGCCTGAGCTGCGCGTATTATCTTGCCGAGAGAGGCTACCATCCTACTGTGTTTGAGAAAAATGAGAAGCCCGGCGGCATGATGACCTACGGGATCCCCAGTTATAAGCTGCAAAAGGATGTAATTGAAGCGGAGATCGATATCATCCTTGAACTGGGTGCTGAGATCCGCTGCGGAGTCGAGGTCGGAAAGGACATCACCATCCAGGAGCTGAAAGAGCAGGGGTATCAGGCGTTTTATATCGCGATCGGCTGTCAGGGCGGCAGGCTTCCGGGCGTTGCGAACGAGACTGCAGAGGGGACGGATATCGCTGTCCGGTTCCTGAAGGAAGCGCTCAGCAATCCGGATCAGAAGATGGATGGAAATGTGATTGTCGTCGGCGGCGGAAATGTTGCCATCGACTGTGCAAGAACGGCTCATCGCTTCCATCCCGAAAGCGTATCCATGTTCTGCCTGGAGTCCAGGGAGACCATGCCTGCTTCAAAGCAGGAGATTGCCGAGGCTGAGGAAGAAGATGTTGTGATCCGGGCTGGATGGGGTCCGAAGGAAGTTCTCGTTGACGATAAGGGACATGTGAATGGCATTGTCTTTAAGAAGTGTCTCTCTACCATCGATCCTGACACAGGCGCTTTTTCTCCGAAATATGACGAAAACGAGATCATAACGGTACCGGCGGACAGGATCATTTTTGCCATCGGCCAGGCGATTGAGTGGGGGAACCTCCTGGATGGTTCGGGCGTTACCTTCTCGCGAGGCAGCTACCCGGCGGCAGATGCGTTCACCTATCAGACAGAAGATCCCTGCATTTTCGTAGGTGGGGATGTTTTCACGGGACCTAAGTTCGTAATCGACGCCATCGGCCAGGGGCATGAGGCTGCGGAATCGCTTGCGCGGTTCGTTTCCGAGTATCATGTGCCGCAGACCATCGGAAGAGACAGACGGTTCTTCAAGCCGCTTGATACGGATAACATCACGGTGCCGTCCTATGACCATGCGGGGCGCCAGGAGCCGGATGTGGAGAAGATTGCAGATCCCGGTCACTCCTTTGTGGATCCCAGAAAAGTCTTTACAGAGGAACAGGTAAAGTGTGAAGCATCCAGGTGCCTGTCATGCGGCCTCAATATCGTGGATGAGAACCGCTGCATCGGGTGCGGACTGTGTACGACCAGGTGCGAATTCGACGCCATCCATCTGAAGCGCGATCATCCGGAGATGACCGATTATCGCCGCGCAGAGGACAAGATCACCGGACTGATCTCCTATGCGATACCGAGAGCGGTCAAGATCGTCTTAAACAGCGGCTCTCCTGAGGCGAAAGAAATGGCAGCGAAGCGAAAGGCCTATAAACAGGATCCAAGCAAGCCGCATACGGGAAATGCAGTAGATATCAATGAAATGATGAAATGATCCGGAAAGGTGACAAAGGGACGGTTCTTTTGTCACCTTTTTTCTGTTTGTCTTGACATTCTGGATTGTATTACATTACGATGAACGATATAAAAGAAAGGAGTGCTCAACCATGCCGAGAAAAGCAAGGCAGAAGAGCTGCTCCGGTTTTGTTCATGTAATCATCAGAGGTATTGGCAAGCAGATTCTCTTTGAAGAAAAGTCGGATTATCTATTCTTTCTCTCGATTCTCAAAAAAAATGCACATGAGAATAACATTATTGTTTGTGCTTATTGCATGATGGAAAATCATGTGCATCTTTTGCTTTTTGACGAAGACCATCATTTACCATTGTTCATGAAAAAAATCGGAGTCAGTTATGCAATTTATTACAATCAGAAGTATCAGCGGATTGGACATGTATTTCAGGATCGATACAAAAGCGAAGCAGTAGAAAATACGGCATATCTGTTGACAGTTTTTCGATATATCCTGAAGAATCCCGAAAAAGCAGGGATCTGTCCTGCCTCTGAATACCAATGGAGCAGCTTTAATTGTTTTGGAAGAAGTGATACGTTTATTAATACATCTGTATTTTCTGAAATGATTGGCGGATGGGAAGAATATGTCAATTTCCTGCACGCGGATGAAAATGACCAGTGCATGGAATATTCGATGATGCGAAAAACAGATGATGAAGCAAAAGAAATACTTCAGGGAATGGGTTTGACAAGCGGCACCGTTGTACAGACATTTTCCAGAAAAGAGCGCGACAGTGCAATTGGAAAAATGCTTCGGGAAGGATTATCCATAAGGCAGATAGAGCGGTTAACAGGAATAAGCAGAGGTATAATTCAAAAAATTAAAAGGTGACAAAAGAACCGTCCCTTTGTCATCTGAGGTAGAGGTTATGGACAAACAGGCAAAAATAATATTTTTTTCGGATATTGATGATACGATGGTGGGATCTGATAAGAGTATGAGCCCGGAGACGAAAGAGGCCATCGAAGAATTTATCAGGCGGGGAAACATCTTTGCGGTATCCACCGGAAGGGCTGTGGCAGCTGCCGTGAATCTGGTCAGGAGCCTGGGATTTTACGGCAAGTGCATATTAAGTGCATATAATGGGGGCCAGATCATCGATACAGCAAATGATAAGACCATCTGCCGGAAAGGGATCTCTGCAGACGTTGTGGAAGAGGTTTTTGAAACCGCGCGCAGGTTTGGCATTCATATACAGACTTACACAGATACCCATGTTCTGGCGCTGGAGGATAACGAATATCTTCGCAGATACAGCAAGGTCCAGAATATCCCCGTCTGTGTTGTCAGCGATATCAGAAATGCTCTGACGCAGGAACCCTGTAAAATACTTGCAGTGGATTATGATGATCCGGATAAGGTCACTCGCTTTGAAGAACTGGCGAAAGCCAGGTATGAAGGGGTCCTGGATGCATTTCGTTCCAGTCCCGCCTATCTTGAGATCGTACCGACAGGCGTCAACAAAGGATCTGCGATCAGGTTCCTCTGCGAATATCTGGGCATACCGATCAGCAATACCATCTCCGCAGGAGATGAACATAACGACATACAGATGATCGAAGCGGCAGGAATCGGATGTGCTGTTCAAAATGCAGTGCCGGATCTGAAAGCTCATGCGGATTACATTACCGAAAACGACTGCAACCATTCTGCCGTTGCGGAAATTCTGTATAAATTCTGCCTTTGAGTATCACACCGCCTGCCAATCCTTTGCTGACACTGTCTTTATGCGAAAGGAAGAAACGCTATGAAACTGACCCGTGAAGGAATTCGGAAAAAAGATGACTGGACGGTAGCCGGAATTGCGCTTCCGTCCTATGATGTGCAGGCGGTTGCGAAGAGGACTGAAGAGGCGCCTGTCTGGCTTCATTTCGGCATCGGAAACATTTTCCGGGCGTTTATAGGCGGGATCGCGGATCAACTGCTGCGGGAAGGCAGCATGGACCGGGGAATCCTCTGTGCCGAGGCCTTTGACTATGAAGTGGTCGATAAAATATACCGGCCGCACGATAATCTGGTTCTGTCTGTCATTCTGCATGCGGACGGCAGCAGGGACTGCCGCGTGCTCGGCTCCCTGGCCGGGGCGGTAAAGGCGGATGCGAAGGAGGAAAAGCAGTGGGAACGCCTGAAAGAGATCTTCCGCAATCCGGGACTTTCCATGGTGTCCTTTACCATCACGGAAAAGGGATATGCGCTGAAAAATCCGGACGGAGAGCTGTATGGTTTTGTGAAGGCTGATCTGGAAAACGGACCGGATGAAGCATCAGGCGCGATGGCGATTGTCGCGGCCATGCTTTTGGAACGCTACCGAAACGGCAAGGCGCCGCTGGCACTTGTATCCATGGATAATGTTTCCCGGAACGGAGAAAAACTGCAAGACAGTGTACTGTTCATGGCAGAAGGCTGGATCCGGCGCGGATTCGCCGATGAAGGATTCCTGGCGTATCTGACGGATGAGAAGAAGATCACCTTCCCCTGGACCATGATCGACCGGATCACGCCGCGTCCCGGCGAAGATGTGTACCGGGAGCTTTCCGGAAAAGGCGTCGAGGACATGGAAATCCTCGTAACGGACAAAAAGACCTACATCGCGCCGTTCACCAACACAGAGAGTCCGAGCTATCTGGTGATCGAGGATTCCTTCCCGAACGGAAGACCTCCGCTGGAGAAAGCAGGCGTATATATGACGTCCCGCGAAACCGTCAATAAATCGGAACGTATGAAGGTGACTGCCTGTCTGAATCCCATCCATACGGCGCTCTGCACCTATGATATCATGCTGGGATATGACCTGTTTGCGGATGGTATGCAGGATCCGGAGCTGAAAAAACTGGCGGAAATACTGGGCTATCAGGAAGGGCTTCCTGTTGTGGAAGATCCCGGCATACTTTCTCCGAAGGCTTTTCTGGACGAACTGATGAGCGAACGGTTCCCCAATGTCTATCTGGGCGATACAAGCGCCAGGATCGCGGTGGACATCTCGCAGATGACAGCCATCCGGTTCGGCGAAACGATCAAAGCCTATGTGCGCCGGGATAAAAGCGCCGCCTTCCTCACGGCCATTCCATTGGCGATCGCCGGATGGATCCGCTATCTGCTTGCGGTGGACGATGAAGGAAATCCATTTGAACTCTCCCCGGATCCCATGATCCCGTATATGAAAGAGCAGCTTTCCGGTCTTCGTTTCGGCGAACCGGACAGCCTGAAAGATCAGCTGCGCGGTGTTCTTTCCAATGAAAGCCTGTTCGGTTCTGATCTGTATGAAGCAGGACTAGGCGGGAAGATCGAGACGATGGTCAGAAGCGAACTGGAAGGCGCCGGTGCGGTGCGCCGCACTCTGCGCAGCTGGCTATCCGGGAAGGATCCGGTGTAAATTCAGATCCGTTTAAAGACGTATCACAAATGTTTGTATACGCCTTTTTGAGAAGCGATGTTCAGAAGGATTGAAAACAGGTAAATTTATGAAACAGGAAAATGCAGTTACACATACAGGGACCAGAACCATTGAGACGGAACGTCTGATCCTTCGTCGGTTTGAGTATTCAGATATTGATTCCATGCTTCGTAACTGGATCGCGGATGAGAAGACGCAATGGGATTATGGTGAGCCGTGCTATTCAACTCCAGAGGCTGTACGGGAATTATTTGATACGAAGTATATTGTTTCTTATTCCAGGGAAGATTATTATCGATGGGCTGCCATTGAAAAAGAATCCGGTGAATGCATCGGACAAATTGCTTATTTTTTAATGGATACCAAAAATCAGCATGGCGAGATTGAATATGTGATCGGACCGGCATTCCAGGGAAAAGGGTATGCCACAGAGATGACAAGAGCAGTCATTGCATATGGATTTGAAAAGATCAACCTGCACAGAATTGAGATCGACTGCCGGACGGAAAATGAAGCATCACGAAGAGTTATTGAGAAATGCGGACTTACTTATGAAGGCGTATTTCGTGATTTCTTCTGGCGGAAGGATCATTTTGAGGGAAGAAGAGTATTTTCTGTTTTAAAGAAGGAGTATGAACTGAAATTTGATCTTACAACCCTGCCCGGTCACAGGGATCATCCCGACGCGGAAGGCTTCGGGCAGTAGGAAAAAAGTGATCTGACATGTGACAAAAGAACCGTCCCTTTGTCATCCGGAAGGCTTCGGGCAGTAGGAAAAAAGTGATCTGACATGTGACAAAAGAACCGTCCCTTTGTCATCCACCGCGTACGATCGTGACGCTGGAATGGAACGAAGAGGATGTTATGGATGTATGGGCATCCATGCTGAGACCGATTGAAAAAGAGTATAAGATCTTTGAGCTTCCATGCCTGGAACCGCAGATGGCAGGGGGCCTTGCAGACCGTGTTACCAAAGACGGACAGGATATTGGCGTCTCCAGTTTTGCGACATACAGTTATTACTACCGAAAGTTCATTTCACACTGTACGATCGATAAAGCATTTGCGGAGGAAGGCACAGAAGTTATACTCCACTGGGGCGATTACGGAAAAACCAATATTAAGGAGATCCGTGCAAAAGTAGCAAGATATCCATATACCACCATGAAAGATAATCGCCATTATTATAATGACTAGTCAATGAAGAAAAGGACCACCGATGGGTGGTCCTTCAGACTGAAGACAAAGTATCAAAGACAATGCCTTTTCAGGCATCCTCATCCTGCAAATTTGATCAACATGGTTCACTCCCCGACTTTGCAAAAAAAGGGCGATTGTGTACGCTGACTGCAGGATATCTTCGATTGTGTACCTTCTGAACCATCATGCTGACATGATTTTTTCGTTTCTGTATGTTTTTTTGTCCGTTTTCTCTGAAAATGGCTCAAATGCGAATAGATTTTACAGGAACTGCCGTACACAATCGGACATATCGTGTCATTGACGTACACAATCGAACTTTTTATGCAGTTTATTTAAATACTTGCAAACAAGAGGCTGGAGCGTAAAACTTACGCTATCAAGATGCATCTCAATCTTACCTTGAGGTTCTTCTTACTCACGGCCAAGCAGTGTTCTGACCAGATATTTGAATTCTTCTTTGTATTCATCATCCAGATCCAGTTCTTGCAGGATATCGTATACGTGTTCAAGAGAACCAGTGCCATTATTGTCGGAACCGCGAAGGGTCTGGGCAAATTCTGCCACAGAGGCAGCGAAGCGGAACGCATTTGTTGGATTGTCCGTATACACATCTTTGTTAATGATGATACTTTTTTCTTCCGCTTCTTCCGATCCGGTCCCTTTCCAGCGAATGGATAACACGCCGAGTTCATCGGAAAAGTCGTTTTCTTCCGATTCTGTCTGTCCGTATCTTAAGTTGATCGCAGCGTCGGAATCTGCCGGGATCAGTTCGTATAAAGCCACCATTTCAAACCCGGCACCGATCTCGCCGGCATCTTTTGTATCATCTCTGAAATCTGTATCCGCAAGCCGTCTGTTTTCATATCCGATCAGCCGATAAGCATTGACCGCTTCCGGATTGAATTCTATCTGGAATTTCACATCGTTTGCCACGGTAAATAATGTGGAAGCAGCCTCATCGATCAGCACCTTTTTGGCTTCCAGTGCTGAATCGATATAGGAATAGTTTCCATTGCCGCAGTCGGCGAGGCGTTCGATCACATCATCCCTGAGGTTTCCCTCACCAAAGCCAAGGGCGGAAAGATAGATGCCCGTTTTTGCTTTTTCTGTGATGAACCGTTCCAGGTCATCCGGATCGGAAATCCCGACATTCAGGTCGCCGTCCGTCATTAAGATGATACGGTTATTTCCGCCTTCGATATAGTTTTCTTTTGCAACCTCGTAGGCCATCTGAAGCCCTTTTTCACCTGCGGTGGAACCGTCCGCCTCCAGTTGATTGATCCTGGCTTTGATATGTCCCAGGTTTCTCTCTGTCGGATGAACCCCGTCCAGCACCAGATCTTCCCCGGAGGCATAGGTGACAATGGAGATCGTATCTTCCGGAGTCAGCGTATCCAGCAATTTCAGCATGCCTTTTTTGGCAAGCGGGAGTTTGTCATTGCTCCACATGGATCCGGAAATGTCAACAAGAAAGACGAGATTCTGCCGGATTTCTTTTACATTTTCATCTTTTGCCCTGATCCCGATCATCAGCAGGTTATGGCTTTCATTCCATGGGCAGACAGAAGCCTCAACGGAAGCAGAAAACATCTCTCCATCTTCCGGTTTATCGAAGTCATAAGAAAAATAATTGACAAATTCTTCCGCGCGGACGGCGTCTTCCGGAATCTGCAGGACACCATATCCGTCCATGATCATACGGCGTATATTCGCATAAGAAGCGGTATCCACATCGGCAGAAAACGTGGATAACGGGGCGCTTTCTACCAGCTGAAAACCGGTTTCTTCATATTCCTCGTAGGTTTCTCCTTCTAAGTAAAATTCCGGAAAAGGATAGGGATACATTTCTGTTGGCTCCCAATACGCTTCTTTTGCCATAGATCCGTTATATGCAGCTTCGGATTCGACCGCCATATCATACAAGCCTGTTTCGACTGCAGATGGCGCATACAGCATTTCCACTTCCTCTTCCCACATCTCTTCGAACCGGACATATCCTTCTGCCGGGAAATCGAGATCCAGAACGGAAAGCAATACCCAGCCGGAGATATCACCGCAGGTAATATAGCACCAGGTTACATTTTTATTGGCGTCGTACCATTCCCGGGAAACATGTACGAGTTCACCGTCTGCGATCGTTCCGATTTCTTCCTTCCCGGGTTCTGCCCATACAGTCACCGATTCTCCCAGCGCTGTCATGGCATCATAATCTGTTTCCGTGAAACCGGCAGTGATGACAGCAGCAGGATCCGAAGCGCCGGCAGGGACTACAAATGCTGCCGCCAGCAAGGCCGTCAATGTGATAGCGAGATATTTTTGTAAACGTTTCAAAGTACCACCTCCAGATGTTTTTTCTTAACGATATTTTGTAATAGGTCGAAAAATATTTTTCATCTATATGGTACGCTTTTGTCGTGATTCCCTACAATTGAACGGATGACAGGGGGACGTGGTGACAGGGGGACAGTTGATGACAGGGGGACGGTTCTTTTGTCATCTTTTCAAGAAAAGATGACAAAAGAACCGTCCCCCTGTCATCCTGTCATCTAGATAAGCCGGGCTCCTTATGATAAGATTTACAACAGCAAATGAAACTCTTCTTTTTCTTTAGCTGGATTTTAGACAGGAAACCCCATGAAATTAGGAAGAAAAATACTTTCGATAATCCTGGCGCTGATGCTCCTTTGCTGCCTGACTCCCATGACGGGTCACGCAGCGCAGCGGGAGTTGGAGATTTCTGTACCCTGCGTCAATCCGGTCAGCCATCAGATCATGGACTGGAAATATCCTTATTCCGATGATTATTTCAGGGAATCTTCGGAATACTTTTACCTGGATCTGGCCAGAGCTTCCCTGGGACTTGCGCTGTCTGCTTTTCGTAATAACGGACAGGATCTGGAGGATCAGTACGAAACGTATCTGACAGCCGCCGGTTTTACGGATCTTGATGCCTTTGGTTATGATCAGGAGACGACAAAAGATACCCTGTCCGGCGTGATCGGCTGTAAAAGGATCGATGACTTTATTCTGATCGCTGCAGCGCCTTGCGGGCAGGGGTATGGAAAAGAATGGGCCAGCAACCTGGAAGTCGGAAATGAGGAACGGCATGTGGGATTTAATAAGGCCGCTCAGATCCTGGAGGGAAAGATCAACGATTATATCAGGGAACATCAGCTGACAGGCAAGATGAAGATATGGCTTTCTGGATTCTCCCGTGCGGCGGCAGTGTCCAATCTGACGGCAGCAGATATGATCGATTCCGGCCGGTTTGAAGATGTGTATGCCTATCTGTACGGGGTGCCCCGCACGACCCGGGCAGAAGATCATTTTGATTATCGGGGAATATACAATATCTGCGGAAAATATGATCCGGTAACCATGATCCCGATGGAAACCTGGGGATATGAGCGTTACGGCACAGATTATTATACGCCGGCGCAGGAGATGGACAGCCAATACATGATATATACCATCTATAATTCCATCACGAATTACGATCTCACCGGAGACATGTTCTATTTTAATCCGGAGATCAATTACCAGCTTCATCTGATCATAGAATTTTTGAATGAACTGTTTCCCACCAGCGCGGACTATGCGGCAAAATTCCAGGATACCCTCATGAGATACTGGACGGAGGCGGATCCGGAACGGATCGGTTCTATCCTGATGTCAGCCCTCTCCGCGATGAAAGAACTGAATCAGAGAGAAGCATACAGCAGTGAGATCTTCATTGACTATCTGACTTATATCATGTCCAGGCATCTGAAAGGAAATACGGCCCAGGTGGACCGCGGATTATGGAATCCGGATCAGAAGATCGCGGAAAACGTGCTGCGGGAACACATGCCCTATACCTATATCTGTTGGATGTTCTCTGATATTGATCTGGAGATGCTGCTTGTGGGGCCGTGGACGACCAGAAGGCTCTCCTTTTTTGGAAATGTGGATGTGGAAGTATGGGAAGACGGATTTTTCCTGAGCGGCCTGGACAGGAATGGGGAGATCTATTTCAGGGATTCGTTTGAGGAGCAGGGAATATCTGTGTCTGAAGATATCCTGGGCGCTTATTATCTGACGAATGTCTATATTTTCCGAAATGGAAGGCAAACGGTAGTCAACGTGCCGGCGGATGGTCAGTATCAGGTCCGTGTCCTGACAGACGGACCGGAAAACCTGATCTATTATGATGTGCTCAATACGCCCGATTCGACCTTCGGCGATTCGGATACCATGTTTATCCAGAATCTCCAGAAGGGAATCTATGAAATGACGGTAGAGGGGACAGAGGATCTGACCAGGCTGACGGCACTGGAAGGAGATATTTCAAATGTCGTGGAAACAGGGTTCCACTATTCTCCCACCATGGTCATGAGTAACGAAAGTTCTGCCGAAGAGCATATCAACATGGGCACCCTGCTGCAGATCCTGTTATATGCGGCAGTGTTTGTCCTTGCATTGCTGCTGGTATGCCTTGTGATCCTGATCGTGCATCTTATACGCCGCAGAAGAGGACATCAGCCATTTTCCGCCTGGTATATCATTGTCCCCCACCTTCTGGTGATCGGAGTCTTCATGCTCCTGACCCAGTTCTTTACGGTGAATATGTTCAGCATAGGAAAGACCCGGGAAATATGCGCCGGGATTACGATGTTCGTGCTCTTTCTCCTGGCGCTCAGGGGTTTTATCCGGCAGAGAAATATCCCGAACCTGATGATTGCAGGACTGATGCTGCTTCTGGGGTTTGCGAATATCTTCCTGTATCAGAAAAGTTCGCTGGCCTCTTCCTCTACCGGGCATTTTATCCTGTATTGTGCCTGCATCGCAGGCCTTACCGCTCTGACCGTCAGTACCTTTTTCCGAAAGAGACCGGAGAAAGAGCTGCTGGCTTGAAAATGGATAGTGCTGCAGTGTTTTACGGGCGTTGGCTGTTCTTGTTTCAGCCATTTCTGCATTTTGAGAACCCGAGGTGTTCTTTTTTGGGCTGTTTTTAAATATTAAGAACATAAAATGTACTCAAATCAGGATTTTTGAATATTTGAGAACAGTCCGAGTATTCTTAAATTCCGTCAAATGTTCAAAGAAGAATAGTTTATATTCTTTTTTGAGGCTAAATAAAAAATAAAGAATATTTGACCAGTTCTTAAAAATGAAAATAATCCGATTCAAGAACACATTGTATTCTTTAAATATGAAAAACCCGGATTTAAGAACAGAGGGTGTTCTCAAAACCGAAAATAGGCTGATCTGAGAATACCCAGCATGGCAAGACGCAGGAATTATCTGCAGCACGGGATCGCGGATGAGCAGAAAAAAGGATCAAAACAATCCAATAATACATGTGAGCGAAAGAGAGTTCGAATCATGAAGATAGGTATAACCGCCTGTTCAAATGGACAGAACAGGGAATGGAAAGATCAAAATGATGAACTGATGACAGTTCTTGAGAGCTTTGGCATAGAACCGGTGCAGGCTTCCCATATCTATGCCGCTGTAGATGAATTCGGCGGAACAGCTGAAGAACGCGCAGAGGATCTTATGAAGTTCTACAGGGACCCTTCCATTGATGCGATATATGATATTTCAGGCGGGGATCTGGCAAATGGGATCCTGAAATATCTGGATTATGATGTCATCGCAGATTCAGGCAAAACATTCTGGGGATACAGCGACCTGACGACAATCATCAATGCGATCTACGCTGTTGCCGGGAAACCCTCGGTATTGTGGCTGATCAAGAACCTGGTATATTCAGAAGCAGAATTACAAAGAACCAGGTTCATGGAGTATTTAAATGGCGACAGATCCCGGTTATTCAACATAAAATACAGATTCCTTCAGGGAAAAAGGATGGAGGGGATCTTGCTTGGCGGCAATATAAGATGCCTGCTAAAGCTGGCTGGAACGCCATACTGGCCGGATATGCAGGGTAAGATCCTGCTGCTGGAATCGTTGGGCGGTGAGTCAGGGCAGATCGCAGCGATGTTTACTCAGCTGGAACATATGGGCGTGTTTGATCAGGTTCACGGGGTGCTGTTGGGAACATTTACGGATTATGAAAACGCAGATCTTAAGTTGACCGTGTATGATCTTTTGAAAATGCATATAAATGAGAGCCTGCCGGTGGCAGCCACAAAAGAGATCGGGCACGGGCATGATTCCAAGGCAATCGTGATAGGGCAGGAAATCGTTTTTGAATAAGGGAGATGCACTCCCATATTATGCATTTGCAGAAGAGAAATGTGCTTTTTTGAAAAAAGTGTACAAAAACTCGAGTTGTGTACCATTTATGCAGGGCGTGTCGGGTTGCTAATCGCTCCTGTTAGTGCAGATTTCATAAAGCACACCGTGGATTCATGGTGATAATTGCCAATTGAAATAATGAAAAGCACAAGAATAGAAGCTGAAAATCCAATATGCAGGTAAGAAAACGTACACAACTCAAAAATCTGTACATTTTTTTCGAAAAAAGCTTTCTGAACGCCTTGATGCTTGTCATCCCCTGAATAACGCAGCAGAACACAATCATCAGAAATGATGCTTCAAAACAGAAGGAGGGAGATATCAGATGCACAGAATAGTATCCTATGGTCATATAGCATTCAATGCTCTTGACGCAGAAAAACTGATCGCTTTCTACTGTGACAAGATCGGGATGAAACGGAAATTCACTCTTACAACAGATGGGATAACTGAATTCTTCCAATATCAGAAAGAGCAGGGGATAGAGCCTTCTGAACAGGAGAAAGGGTTTATTGAGTTTGCCGAAGCGAATCCCGGACTGCCTATGATCACGTACCTGGAGATGGCACACCATCAGTTTCTGGAGATCTTTCATGTAAGAGAATTTCTGAAAGAGCCGGCTTCTTTAGCTGACCGGTATGGTTATCAGCATCTGGCGATCCAGGTAGAAAATATCCGGGACACCTACGAAGAAATGCTGCATAAGGGGGTAAAACCTGATACACAGATCAATCAGGGGCCTGATTATACCTGGCAGTTCTGGATCCATGATCCTGAGGGCAACAGGATCGAGTTTATGGAATATTCGCCATTGTCTTTACAATTATAAATTCGAGTTTATCTATCAGAATCTTTGAAATCCGTAACACGAACAAAAGAAGATGCAGCGATTTTAGCTGAAATCCTATTGATTGAATAATAGGTATGCCATGATACAATACTCACCTACTATATAAATAGGTAATGCGTTGAGAGGCAATAGATTGTGAAGAGTTATGACAGCTACAATTGCCAGTTGGGAACGCTGCTAAGGTAACGGAAGATTCGCAAGAGTCTTCCGATTTTTCGGTTATCCGTTATATTCCGGCAATTCCTTTCACAAAACCGGAAGGAAAGCTGAATGGATGCAACAGTGAGATCGTGGTTCCGGCTTTTGATCTTTCTGTCAAGCTTCATGAAGGGGAAAATATGGTTTCTTTTACCCCGGACGAAACGGGAACGATTCCTTACAGCTGCCGGATGGGTATGATCAAGAGCAATATTAAAGTTGTAGAGTAAAAGGGAGTTGAAAGAAGTGCTGAATCAGTTTTCAAGAACGCAGCTTCTATATGGGGAGGCATCAATGCAAAAGCTTGCTGCCTGTCGTGTTGCCGTCTTTGGAATCGGCGGTGTGGGAGGTTACGTGGTGGAGGCCCTTGCCCGTTCCGGCATCGGCGCGCTGGATCTGATCGATGACGACAGAGTCTGCCTTGCGAACCTCAACCGACAGATCCTTGCAACCAGAAGAACTGTCGGAAAGTACAAAGTGGACGTTGCTGCGGAACGAGTCCATGAGATCAATCCCGATTGCAAAGTCAGAACCTACAGGACATTCTACCTTCCTGAAACACAGGATCAGTTCGATTTTCGTGAATACGATTATGTAGTAGATGCGATCGACACAGTTACCGGTAAGCTTTCCATCATCGAAAATGCAAAGAAAGCCGGTGTTCCGATCATCTCCTGCATGGGAGCAGGGAACAAGGTGAATCCGTCAGCATTTGAAGTTGCTGATATTTATGAAACATCCATCTGTCCTCTTGCGAGAGTCATGCGCCGGGAATGCAGGAAACGCGGTATCGACTCCCTGAAGGTAGTTTACTCAAAGGAAAAACCGATTCGGCCATTAGAGGATATGTCTATCAGCTGCAGGCAGCATTGTATCTGTCCTCCCGGAACTGCAAGAAAATGCACAGACCGAAGAGACATTCCGGGATCAACGGCGTTTGTTCCGTCAGTGGCAGGACTTATCATTGCAGGAGAAATCGTGAATGATCTTACAGCAGAGCATTGAGGCATTTCCGGGCTTCCTGTTTGTCACACCTGACTTGAAAGGGTACAGGCTGGGGAGCATGAATGCAACGCTGAATAAGTAAAAAGGCTTGAATCCTATATCCCTTTGTGATAGTATCCGGCGCTAGTTGTGTAAAACCTGCTATCAATGAACGAACATAGATTTACCAGTTGAAAGGAGTATTATTATGAAATTTCCAAATGCCTATCAGGGCGTTAAGAAAATCTTTACTGCAGAGATCCTGTCACTGATCGGCGCAGCATGTATGATCATTTTTGCAGTTTTTGGCGTAGTTGCACTTGCCGGTATGGCAACTGCTTCCGGAGATACGGCGCTCACCGGTGGTATCGGTCTTGCGGTTTTCGGACTTGCAGGCGGCATTCTTTCCCTGATCGGTCTGCTTTTTCTGATGATCGGAACAAAACGCGCTGCTCAGGATGAACCGATCTTCAATCAGGCGTACATGTACATTCTGTGTTCTCTGATCCTGACATTGGCTTCCTTGATCATTTCTTCGATCTGGCTTTACGGAACCTGGGACAATATGAGTACAACGGTTGCCAATATCCTTGCTATGATCGCAACGATCTTTATCATCAACGGAGTTCAGAATCTGGCAAAGCAGCTGAACAGGCCGGATATGGTTGCCACAGGAAATACTTATATGATACTGCTGATCGTCGTTTATGCAGTCCAGATCATCGTTCGTATCATTCCGGTATTCTTTGGCGCCAATGCCGCAACGAGCCGTGTTGTCGGCATTCTATCCCTGGCTGCAGAGATCGTCTCACTGATCGTTTACATCCTGTACCTGGTCTTTCTTGGAAAAGCAAAGAAGATGCTGGCGGAGAACTGATCGCCTGAAAAACAGAACAATCAGCACAAAGCATACAAAAAGGGCTCGCAGAGAAATCTGCGGGCCCTTTTGCTTTTTTAAAAAAGTCAATATCGACTAATAATAAGTCAAGAAAACACCTTACATCGTCATATATAATGGATTATAATACAGGCACATTAAGTCAATAATAACTGTTAGAGAATTTATCGGATAAAAATCTTTTTCAGATTTCCTTCTCCTTTTTTAGATAGTCAGAATGCGTTGAAAGCCAACGGTTCTGGCTGTTTTTTATGTCTGGAAGTTTGATTGTACTTTATCAGACACCTTTCCTTAAGTATAATGACGATATCTGCGAAAAAATGTCATGAAATGGAAAATGAATATGGACTGGACAAACAAAATGATCGAAACCGGAGACGGAGCCCTTCTGTATACCCGACACATCGGACAGGGACAGCCTTTGCTGCTGATCCATGGCGCTGTTGTGGACAGCGAATTCTTTGCGGATTTCGCAGAGATCCTGTCTGAGAAATATCATGTGATCACCTATGACCGCAGAGGCTACGGATACAGCGGAACCGATGGCAAAGAGAAGGACCAGGAATTATATCCCGGCGTAACGGACGGACAGGAGTATTACCGAAGACAGGCAAAAGACGCCTGCCTGGTGCTAAAGGAGTATTCGAAAGAACCGGCCGTTGTGCTCGGCTGCAGTGCCGGAGCGTTTGTTGCCATAGCATTGGCGGCGGAGCATCCGGAAATGATCCGGCAGCTGTTTTTACATGAACCGCCGGCTTATATCCTGATGAAGGAGGACGCCCAGGTGTGGGAGATCATCGAAGAGATCAAAGAAAACATCCGGGGACAGCGATATAACAGAGCCCTGAACAGGTTTCTCCTGTTTGTCACAGACCCCAGGGAATCGAAAAGAGAAATGAACCAGCATGAAGTGCATTTCTTTATGAAGAATGGATACAACTTCATCAAGAATGAATTCCTGCTGACCTTCAGCTCTGATATCCTGCCGAAAAAGCTCCCGGAGGGGATGAATGCGCTGGTGCTGTGCGGGCAGGAAACAGGGAATGATGCGCCTCATGGCATCGCTGCAAAGCGTGTCGCAGACAGGTTTGGACTGGAACTTGTTTATATGCCGGGATTTCATAACGCTGTCCGGGAAGAAAGCAGGGCGTTTGAGCAGAAGCTTTATCCGCTTCTTACAATGGAACGATGAAAGAAAACCGTACTAGTGACCGGTAAATAAAAAGCTCCTGTCAGCCTATAGCAGGTCTGGCAGGAGCGTTGTTTTTTATCACTTTGTTTATGCAAACAGCTGTGAAAATTTTTTGACTAATCTGTTGAACAGGTTGTCAGTGTCTTCTTTTTTCATGATCACGTCACAGTAATCATATCTCTCACAATTCCACCAATCCGGTGAATGCTGTAATTTATCTTCAGGAACAAACATCATCATCTCTTTATCCTCCTGTTTTTCTTTCTCTTTTTTCTTTTCTCTCGACCGGTGTAATGATAGCATATAAAAATACACTTTCTATGGGTTACCGGATGAAACATTTATGGTAAAATTGGTGCTGTGAGCACATATTTAGAGAGGTGCAGAAGTGGCATTTACGATAGAAGACATGATGGTGGCTTCCAGGGATAAATACAGGATGAAACTGGTGGCAGGCGAAAACGGATGGTCGAATTCGATCAGCTGGATCATTATGATCGAGGATCTGACCATTATCAGCAATTTTTCCGGGAAGGAACTGGCGGTAACCACAGGGCTGGGGTTCCAGACGGAAGAGCGGCTGCTGGAACTGGTCAGCAGCCTGGTCCGGCATGACTCTTCAGGACTGATCGTTAATACAGGGCCGTATGTGGAAGAGATACCCGAGGCTGTCCGGAAATACTGCGACGAACATGACTTTCCGCTGCTTTCTGTGCCCTGGAGCGTATATCTGGTAGATATGATCAAAGATCTGAGTATACGGGTGTTTCTGCAGGGTACCGCGGATGAGCAGATCTCAGAAGCCCTGATCCATGCCATTGAACAGCCGGATGCCAGGAATCTGTATGTCAATGTTCTTCTGCCGGTGTTTGATACGGACGGGACATTCCAGGTGTTCCTGATCACGACCGAAGGCCTCGATAAAATGGATACCGTGGAAAGAAGAAGGCTGGGATACCGCGTCCAGATCTATCTGAAAAACCTTACCCATAATGCGCATTTCTTTTACTACAACGGCAATTTTGTCCTGGTGATCAATGCTGTTGAAATAGGACTGTCCATGGAGATCATCAGGAGTTTTATGGAACGGGCCAAAAAGATCATGACACAGAAACTGCACATCGGCTGCGGTTCTTTAGTGACTGACATCATGAATCTTCACATCTCTTATCAAAGGGCCCTGGCGGCTGTTTCCATGTCACAGGAGACAGGGAATTCCCTGGTGGTGTTCGATGAAATGGGCGTGTACAGGATCCTGTATTCTGTCTGGGACCGGGAGCTTTTGAGGCAGATTAGCAGTGAGTCTCTGGGGCCGCTCATCCGGTATGATGAAAAACACGGCACAGATTATATCAGGACCCTGGAGCTGTATCTGAAGTACAACGGCAGTATCCAGGCCGTGGCGGAAGCGATGTTTACCCATCGCAATACGGTCACCTATCGGATGAAAAACATCCGGCAGATGCTGGGCAGTTCCCTGGAAACGCCGGATGAGAGACTGCCTTATCAGATCGCATGTTTGCTCCTGCATATGGTATCACCGGCGTAGGTATACTGGTTTTATTGCTGAATAAAATTGCAGAAAGGGATATAATTGCCCTGAGAAACAAAGAAGGGCTGATGCGAAGATGACCAAAACAGAAAAATATGACGTGCTCTGTATCGGTGTTGCGCTTTTAGACGCGATCGTACAGGGCTTTGACCCGGAGCCGGTTTCGGCGTCGGGATACAGGGCCCGGTCCTGTTCCCTGAATGTGGGCGGAGAAGCTGTGAATGAAGTGATTGCTCTGTCCAAGCTGGGAGTCAACGCAGGCATCCTGTGTTTTCTGGGAACGGATATGGCAGGGAAGATGATCGAGAGTACCCTGAAGCAGTACGGCGCAGGCACAGATGCGATCCGGTGGGAGAAGGAGCATCCGACGCCGATCACGACCATGCTTGTCCGGGAGGACAGCTCCAGAAGCTCCATCACCAATCCGGCGCACAGGTACAATTTCCATCCGGAAAAAGTGGATATAGCAAAATATGTTTCCAAAGTGATCACTCTTGGATCTTTGTTCCGCGCACCATTTGACGATCCGGAGATCATAAAGGAAGTCCTGGCTGCAGCGAAACAGCATGGACTCATAACAGTTGCGGATACCAAACTTCCGAATTTCCGGGTCCTTCAGCTGAAAGACCTTTCTGACAGCCTTCCGCTGATCGATTATATTACCCCAAATGAAGATGAAGCCAGATATTATACAGGGAAGGAAGCTCCTGAAGAGATGGCGGAAGTATTTCTGGATCACGGAGTGAAGAATGTGATCCTCAAACTGGGAAGAAACGGGAGTTATTTCCGGAATCGGAAAGAATCCTTCTTTCTCCCGGCATATGATGTCCATGCTATTGACTCCACGGGCGCCGGAGACAACTTCATTGCCGGATTTGTTTCAGAGATCCTGCAGGGAAGTACGGTCCGGGAAGCCCTGGTTTTCGCCAATGCATGCGGAGCGATCTGCACGACGGCAGCAGGGGCAGGAACCGCATTAGTGGATAGAGCGCAGGTCATGGCATTTATCGATGCAATGAAGGCGCCTGATGAAATCTGCTGAAAAGATTCGGAGGATTTATGACCATGCAGACGATGAAGGAATGTGTTCTGGCAGCATATCGAAGAGAGCCGCAGGATTATGTTCCCTGCCCGGAACAGGTACTGAAAGGCGCCATCTGCCTTGGGGATAATTATATTCAGCAGGCAGGCGAAGGCTATGATGCCTGGGGTGTCAGGTGGCATTTTGGAGGAGGCAATCCCGGTCTTAACGGACCGACTCCGGTTCCCGGCAGCGAGTTGATGGATGACTTTGATGACTGGCGGGAGAAGGTGCATTTTCCGGATGTTAATAAGCTGCCATGGCAGATCACGAAATCCATGGTCCCGGAAGACCGGTCAGATATCGTTGTATTTGGACTTCTTCTGTCTGGCCCGTTTGAGCGAATGCATTATCTGGCAGGATTTGAAAACTCCCTGTGCGCCTTTTATGATTCCCCGGATGAAGTACATGCCTTTCTTGATGCGATGGAAGAGAACCGGATCGCCTGTATCGATAAACTGTATGAAACCGTTCATCCGGATGTGATCCAGATGCAGGACGACTGGGGCATGCAGACTTCCATGCTGCTGTCGCCCGAGCTGTGGCGGGAGTTTTTCAAACCACATGAGAAACGGTTTGCAGAGCATATTCACAAACTGGGGATGCTTTATGAACATCACTCCTGCGGCTATGTCATGCCGATCGTCAAAGACCTGGTGGAGATCGGAGTGGATGCATTGAGCCCCTTAAATGTCTGCAATGATATTCCGCAGATCAAAAAGGAGTTTGGAAATGCCATCTGTCTGATCGGCGGACTGAACAATCAGATGATCGATGCAGAAGGAACCGGGGAAGAGGAGATCCGGGCAGAAGTCCGCAGGGCTATCGACGAGAATTCCTCCGGCGGTGCCTATATGCCGGCATACATCCCTACAAACGCGGAAAAACTGGAGATCGTCAAAAACGAGATCGTTCGTTACGGAGGAAGTTACCGCTATACATGAGATTGCAGCAGACTTGACATAAGACATCATGAAAACGATCGACAACAAAAAAGGTTATGACAAGATACTGCGCCGGCTGTTCCGTAAGGCGGAAGTGTCCTATACAGTTTCGGATATTTCGAAAGCGCTCGGGCCGATGATCGATCTGGTGTTCATCAGCCAGTTTATCGGCACGGATGGAGTGACGGTCATCGGGTACGTCGGCCCGTTGATCATGCTCTTTGAACTGGTGGGGACCACTATCAGCAGCGGGGCGCGGAACAAAGTCTCTTCGCTGATCGGAGCCGGAAAACAGGAGGAAGCGGACCGGGCGTTTTCAGGATCTTTGTTTTCAGGCGCTGTGTTATCGCTGTTTATGGTCCTTTTGGTTTCGATCTTCTGCTCCGGCGTTTCGATGCTCCTTGGTGCCAGAGCACCTGGGATCATGCAGATGACTTTCGGTTATATCTATGGCTATCTCATTGGATTCCCCTTTTTTGCCCTGACCAGGATCCTGACCCCTTATCTGCAGATCGAGGGAAAATATCCTCTGGTGACCGGCATTTCCTTACTGACCACTGGCATTGATGTGGCAGCAGATGCTTTTGTGGTCTTTGTTCTGTATGGCGGTATGTTTGAGATCGGTCTGGCAACTTCCCTGGGATATATCGTTCCTTTCTTTTTCTGTGTATCGTATTTCCTGCGGCGGAAAAACCGTCATGCATTCCATTTTTCTTTCCGAAAAGTGGATCCCGTGCAATGTCTGGAGATACTTAAGATCGGTGCGCCTGCCGGTATCGTCAAAACCAGCAGTTTTCTGGGCGGCATCCTGATCAACAATATGCTCACAGCCATGAGCATGCCGTATCTGGTAGCAGCTTATGGTGTGTTTTCGCAGATCACCGTGTTCGTCCGTTCATCCTGGTATGCTCCTGCGGACTCGCTGCAAGCGTTTACGGGGCTCTTTATCGGTGAAGAAGACAGGGAGTCTCTGAAAGAAGTTCAGAAGCTTGCTCTGATCCATGGCCTCTTTTTTACCGGATTCGTAATGGCAGTTCTCTTTGCTTTTGCAGGGCCGGCAGCGTCAGTCCTCATGAAATCAGAGGATCCTGCCGCCATGATCATGAGTGTGGAATGTATCCGGGTGGCGTGCCTTTCACTGCCTTTCCACGCCATCGTCTACAGCTTCAACAATTATCTGATGGTGGGGAAAAGACCGCATTTCTGCAGAGTCTACAGCTTTCTGATCGAATGCGGCGTTCCGGTGCCCGTCACCTTGCTGACCCTGCTGGCCGCAGGTTATCACGGCGCATGGATCTCCAAGCCGATCAGTATGGCTGTTCTCAGTGCTCTGGCAATCTTTTACATTTCCCGAAATCGGCAGGCAGGTTCCTTCCGGGAGAAAATGCTGCTGCTTCCGGAAACCTTCGGCGTTTCCGAAGAGAATGAGCTTGCGATCATCGCCACCTCTGTCGATGAGATCCAGGAATTGTCACATATCGCCGTTGCTTTCGCCCTGGAGCATGAAGCAGACCGGAAACGTGCCCGGACCTATGGCCTTCTGGTGGAGGAGCTGGCAATCTTCCTGTCGGAACATGGCTTTGTAGATGGAAAACCTCACAATATCTATGCAAGGCTGGTGGCAAAAGATGCGGATCTGATCATCCGCCTGCGCGACGACTGCAAGCCCCTGAATCTGATCGATTATTATGAGGCGGTCAAGGCAGACTGTGCAGAAACCGACGAACCGGGCCTGTCTATCATCATGAAGATCGCCAGGGAGGCAAGCTATTGCGCATCCTTCGGAGTCAATAACCTGATCGTCCGGATCTGAAAGCGGTTACCGGTTATGGAGTCTTGATTTGGTGGGGAGACTGTTCTCAAATCAGGATTTTTCTTTTTTTGAGAATACGAAATGTTCTTTATTCGCCATTTTTCATTTTTAAAGAACAGGCCGTGTATTCTTTATTTTTAGATTTGCTTTATAAAAGAATATAAAATATTCTTATCTGGGCATTTTTCGGTATTTAAGAATACATGGGCAGTTCTCAAATATCAGAATTGCCAAAATAAAGAACACTTTGTATTCTTTTATTTCTAAATATCTGAAATAAAGAACACCGGGTGTTCTCGATTTTCAAGAAAGGTTATTTTAAGAACATCCTGGCAGATAACACCGGACGTTAAAGCGCAGTCCCTTTCGTTGGGACCGTAAACCGGCGCAGGTCGACGCCCTCCAGTTCCAGAAGGGCCTTTTTCCGCAGGATCCCGCCGCCATATCCAGTCAGGCTCCCGTTTGTCCCGACCACCCGGTGGCAGGGCACGATGATGCAGATTGGATTGTGGCCGACTGCGCCGCCCACTGCCTGCGCAGACATCCTCGCAAGCCCGCGTTCCTTCGCGATCTGATCGGCGATCCATCCATAGGTGACCGTTTTTCCGAAGGGGATCTCACACATGATCTCCCCGACACGATTGCGGAAGTCCGAGCCGACCAGATGGATCCGCGGCAGGAACCCGGGATCACGGCCGGTAAAATAAATATCCAGCCAGTTCTTCGTCTGCTCAAAATAATCCGTTTCGCGGGGAACGGCGTCTTTTTTCAGCCCGAGCCCGCTGTATCTGCTGCCCTCACTGAACCACAGTCCGGTTAGCCCTTCTTCATCACCTGCAAGCAGAATGTTCCCCAATGGTGATTCATAATGATTCGTGTAGATCATTTCCAAGTCTCCCGATCAAAAACATTTTTCTAAAGAAAAGAATAATACAGATGGCGCAAAATGCAAGCGGCAGCCGGTCCTGAACCCGGGTTTTTCTTGACAGGACGGAGCCATCTATGTAACATCGTCCAAAACAGTGAAAGGCGAATTAAAATGATCGGGATCATAGATGTAGGCGGAGCAAACAGAGCGGTCTTTGCGGACGGCGTATTCGACAGCCTGCTGGACAACGATATAATCTTAGACTACTGCATCGGCGTTTCCGCCGGCGCGGCAAATTGCGCTTCTTATATTGCGGGGCAGCGGGGACGGAATCTGGAGTTTTATACGAACTATAATTTTTCCTCTCACTCCATCGGCCTGCTGGCCTGGCTGAAGACAGGCGGCTCTTTTATCGACCTGGATTATATTTACGGGACTCTCAGCAATCACGATGGGAAAAGCCCGCTGGACTATGATGCAATGATGAGGTCGCCAACGGTCTTTAAGATCGTAGCCACCGATTCCGAAACGGCAGAGCCGGTGTATTTTGATAAGACCGTTATGAGGCAGGATGACTACCGCGCAGTCTGTGCATCAAGCTGTGATCCGGAGGCGTGCAAACCGTATCCTTATAACGGAAGAACCTATTTTGACGGCTATGTGTCGGATCCTCTCCCAGTGGAGAGAGCTCTTAAGGATGGCTGCGACAGGCTTATCGTGATCCTGACTCTTCCCAAAACACATATGCGAAGCAGCCGTTCCTTTGAAAAACGGGCACAAAAGCTCAGGAAATATCCTACGATCTCGGCAAAACTGGCAGAAGGAGCGGAGCTTTACAACAAAGCGCTTGCGCGCTGTCTGAAACTGGAAGAGCAGGGAAGAGCATTGATCCTGTTCCCGGAATACAATCAGCTTCATCCATTGGATAAGGATAAGAAAAAGATCGAACTTCTGTATCAGGAAGGTTATGAAAACGGAAAACGGGTACGGGAATTTCTTTCCAGAGGAATCTAGATGCAGGATTTTTTAGAAAAAGCCAGAAAATATGAACAGGAGCATTTGTCGCATGTAAGCGCCTGTGAACTGCCGCGGTTTCACGTGACCGGCGGGATCGGATGGATCAATGATCCCAATGGATTCTCTGTTTATCAAGGAGAATACCATCTGTTTTTCCAATATTACCCATATGAAACAAAATGGGGGCCGATGCATTGGGGACATGTCAAAACCAGGGATTTTATCAGGTGGGAGCGTCTGCCTGCGGCCCTGGCACCTGACCGGGAATACGACAGGGACGGATGTTTTTCCGGAAGTGCGGTAGAACTGGAAGACGGACGGCATCTGCTTTTGTATACCGGAGTCTGCAGGAAGCAAGGTGCAGATGGGAAGACGATCATCCTTCAGACGCAGTGTGCAGCCATCGGAGATGGGATCAACTATGAAAAATATAAAGGCAATCCGGTCATAGAGCAAACCCAGCTGCCGGAAGGAGGAGACCCGGAAAACTTCCGGGATCCCGGGATCCGGAAAGACGAGAACGGGTATCATGCTGTCATCGGAAACCGAGGAGCTAAGGACAACGGGACGGTGCTTCTTTATGACAGCGAAGATGCCCTGCACTGGAAGTACCGGGGAGTTCTGGCGGCATCCTGCGGCGGACACGGAGACATGTGGGAATGTCCGAATTATTTTCATCTTTCCGGAAAGGATGTTCTTCTTGCCAGCCTCCAGGAAATGAATGCGGCGGTCTGCCTGATCGGAACCTATGATCCGGAGAACCACTGTCTGGACCGGGAGAGAATGGATGTCATTGATCAGGGCACGGATTTTTATGCGCCGCAGACGCTGGAAACGCCGGACGGGCGAAGGATCATGATCGCCTGGATGCAAAACTGGAAAACGTCTGCCTATGTGCCGGAGGGACTTCGCTTTTTCGGACAGATGACGGTCCCGAGGGAACTGACCATCAGAGGCGGCAGGCTGATACAGCAGCCGGTCCGGGAACTCGAGAACTACCGGGGCAAAAAGATCCAATATCAAAATGTTCTGCTGAAAAGGCAGATGATCCTGCCCGGTATTGACGGCCGATGCCTTGACATGACGGTGCGGATACGGCCGGTGGATGACGGTGATCCATACAAATGGTTTTGCATGAAGGTCGCCATGTCAGGCCAATACGATACTTCGATCCGTTATGAACCCGGAAACAGCACGCTGCGTATAGACCGGACGAACAGCGGCTATCCCTGTGATCTTGACAATGTCCGGGAGTTTCCGGTCAGGAACCGGAAAGGTATGTTGGATCTTCGTATCGTAATGGATCGTTACAGTATGGAGATTTTTATAAATGAAGGTGAGCAGGCAGCCTCCTTTGTGATCTATACGCCGGAGAGTTCGTCTTCTGTCAGCTTTGCGTGTGAAGGGAGTCTTCTGCTGGATCTTGAAAAATATGATCTGCTCATATAGAGAAGCAAAAAAAGAGGGGTGGAAGGATCCACCCCTTTTTGATTTATTCTATTTAAGATCAGTCGTCAACTTCTGCATCCTTATCCAGGATCACGCCGTCTGCTACTCTGATGTCGTATTCATATTTCAGTCCATCCGGCCCGAAGAAGTCGATGTCGTATTTCTCTACACCGTAATCATCACTGAACTCTCTTTCGGTCTTCACGAAATTGACATCCCCCTGTGCAAAGCCCGCGTCCTGTAAAGCGATCGCCATAGCCTGATCGGTGGTTACCTCTCCGGCTGCCTGCGGGGCGGGTGCGGCGTCTGCTGCCTGCGGGGTGAGAAGCCCTTTGTATTCCGCATCATCTTCTGCATCCCAGAGATCCTGATCCGTGTCGATGATCATCCCGGTCTTCGGGTCGATATCGAAATCGAATTTGATTTTTCCCGGGAGCAGGAAGCCGATCTCGTAAACGATCTGTCCATCTTCATAGTTTAAACCTGCTTTGTAGAAGCGGCCGTCTGCTTCTGCTTTCTGGACTGCGTTCAGCGCGGCGTCCGCAGCTCCTTTGATAAACTCCGGTGTCAGCGCCTCCGGATTCAGGAACAGGTCCTGTCCGGCGTTCAGGAGCCCCTGATAATCTGCATTGTCATCTGCTTCCCAGGGATCTGTCTCCCTCTCCAGGAGATCTCCGGTCAAAGCGTCTACTTTGTAATCATACTTGACTTCTCCGGGGATGATGAAATCGATCTCGTACAGGTTGCGGCCGTCGCTGAATTCGTTGGTCTGTTTGCTGAATGTGACAGCTTCTTTGGTAAGTGCTGCGTCAGCCAGTGCTTTCTCGATGGCTTCTGCCTGAGAGATCTTTGCTTCTGCGATCGCGATGGCGGGAGCTGCCGGCTCGGGAGCCGTTCCTGCAAATGCTGTTCCAAAGGTGGTGGCCATCAGTGCCATGGTTAAGATTGCTCCGGTTACGGGAAGTGTATATCTTTTCTTCATTGTTCTGTCCTCCATTCAAGTTGTATTTTCATTTTAAAGTGTTTTTCTCTTTCTGTCCACATTATAAAACACAACTTGTCACAGAAATGTCACACAGATCAAAGAAAAAAGGGATTGTGCATCGCTGCACAATCATGTGGATAAGTTTCCACGTTTATGTCTAATAAAGGACAATCTGTTCTTCTGTATAATTCCCATATAGCAAAAAAACATAAGCAGGATACACGGATAAAAGATGAGAGGGAGGTAGTATGTTTCAGATTACGATCAATGGAAATCCCGTCACCACGCATGACGGAGCTACGATCTTTGAAGCAGCATATGAAGATCAGTATGCGAGAACACAATTTGATACCGATATTTTATCCCTGCATTACCTGAAGGGCGTGCAGGAGAAGGAAGACAGCGGACTTTGCATTGTGGAGGTTCCCGGAAAAGGGATCGTCAATGCAGTTGATACAGTTGTAGAGCCATTTATGGTGGTACTGACAAAGTCCGAAGAAGTGAGGAGAAGACAAAAGGAGATCCTGCAGGATATCCTGAAGCATCACGACCGTGACTGCCGGAACTGCAACCGCACCGGCAATTGTGAGCTGCAGGATGTACAGTATTCCCTGCGCACTACGAAAAATCCCGTGACGGAAGCATTTGATGCGGTTCCGGTGAGAGCGGACGGCATTATCGTACGTGACGACAACAAATGTATCCGCTGCGGACGCTGCGTGGCAGCCTGCGAGAAAATCCAGGGAATCGGCGCCATTAAGATGGAAGGAGAAGGCCTTACTGCAAAGATCGTTCCTTCCAAAGGCGAAACCCTGATCGAAAGCGGATGTGTAGGATGCGGCCAGTGCATTACAGTCTGCCCGGTAGGCGCTCTTTATGAAAGAGATGATGTGGCAGCAGTCCTGGAGGCAGTCAGGGATCCGGAAAAATATGTTGTGATCCAGGCAGCGCCGTCAGTCCGCGCCAGCATTTCCGAAGCATTTGGTTATCCCATCGGCTCCGGCACGAAAGGCAAGCTGGCAGCAGCTCTCCGGAAGATCGGATTCGACCGTGTATTTGATACCGTTTTTTCCGCGGACCTTACCATTATGGAAGAAGCGAACGAGCTGGTGGAAAGGATCCAGAACGGAGGAAAACTTCCAATGTTTACTTCCTGCTGCCCCGGCTGGATCAATTACTGCGAAACATATTATGGAGATATGATCGACCATCTGTCGAGCTGCAAGTCTCCGCAGCAGATGTTCGGTGCTATGGTGAAGACCTTTCTGGCAGAAAAAGAAGGGATACCGGCAGAGAAGATCGTGGTGGTCAGCACCATGCCGTGTACGGCCAAGAAGAGAGAGCTGGGAAGAGACTATCAGAACGCGGCAGGCGTTCCGGATGTGGATTATTCCCTCACAAGCAGGGAAGTTGCCCGCATGATCCAGATGGAAGGGATTTCCTTCCCGGGTCTGGATGAAGAAGAATTCGATGCACCTTTGGGGATCGGATCCGGTGCTGGTACGATCTTCGGCGCAACCGGCGGCGTGATGGAAGCAGCGTTAAGGACTGCCAATGACTGGCTGAATGGTGAACCTCAGAATGCTCTTGATTTTGCTGAGGTCCGCGGCGTGGCCGGTGTCAAGGAAGCCACTTATAAAGTGGGCGGTCTGGAGCTTCGGGTCGCGGCTGTCAGTGGGCTGGAAAATGCAAAGGCCCTGCTCGAAAAGATCCGTACCGGTGAAGCACAGTACGATTTCGTGGAATTTATGGCATGCCCGGGCGGCTGCGTAAACGGCGGAGGACAGCCGCAGCAGAAGGCCAAGGTCCGGATGATCAATGATATCCGCGCAGAGCGCGCCATGACCCTTTATCATCTCGATCAGCATGACAGCCTGCGTAAGTCTCATGAGAACCCGGAAATCATCGAACTGTATGATACCTTCCTCGGAAAACCCGGAAGTGAAAAGGCACACGCATACCTGCATACAAAATATCAGGCGAAAGGAGAGTAGGAAATGAGAATTACAGATTTACAGGACGATCCCCGTCGTATGAATAATGTAACTGTTGATCCGGATCTGTGTATGGGCTGCATGAAATGTATCAGAACCTGCTGCTACGATGTATATGAATGGGATCCTGTCAAAAAGCTTTCCACAGCAGCTTATCCGGAAGAGTGTGTTTCCTGCTATCAGTGCATGTATTTCTGCCCTGCAGGAGCCATCAAAGTAGAAGAAGCAAAACTGGCATTTTATGATCAGCTGTATGATCCGCTAGGAATGAACGACTAGGAAAGGGAGGCGAAGAATATGGAAAATAACAGAATCACATATACAACGGATGTCCTGGTCGTAGGCGGCGGACTGGCCGGCGCAGTGCTGGCTCAGAAACTTCATTCGCTGAAACCGGATGTAAAGATCACGATCCTGGAAAAGGGATATTTCGGATATACAGGACAGACCACAAAGGCCGGCCATGGCATGTGCATCATGTCTCCGGAAGCCGGGGATGAGATCTACGCCATGTGTAAGGAGCAGGTGGAGCATAATCCATATGGTACCTATCTGAACGATCAGGACTATCTTCTGGAATACCAGAAAGAACAGTATACCTATATCCAGGAACTGGAGCGAATGGGCGGTAAATTCTCTCACAATCCGGACGGAACCCTGCATCATCACCATGAATTCGAAGGAAAGAAGATCTCAGCGGTACAGATCGACGTGGACTTCATGACTCCGTTCTGCAAAAACGTCATGGCAGGAGGCGCACAGATCCTGGAGCGGACGTATTTTACAGACCTTCTGACAAAGGATGGCAAAGTGGTCGGCGCAGTCGGTTTTAACCTGGATACCACCGAATTTATTGTGATCCGTGCCAAAGAAGTCGTCCTGGCGATGAACGAGTTCAATCCCTCCTGCAGAGATATGTTCGTGGCCCCGGCTACCGGATATGCAGCCGCTTATGAAGCGGGAGCCCAGCTCCGGAACGTGGAGCATCTGACAGAGTGGGACCTGTGCTACCGCAACACCGGAAACTTCCTTTACGGCGTGCACTGGGTCGTAAGCAACAGCAAAGGCGAAAACATTTTCCGCAAATATAACTGTCAATCTCTGGAAGAACTGGAAGTGACTCTGATCCGCGGAATGGCAAAAGAACTGGAAATGGGCAATGGCCCGCTGGTGGCAGATTTCACACAGCTTCCGAAGGCCAATGAAGGTGCCGACGGTTTCTTCCATGGTATTGAGATGAAACAACGGTTGGAACTGGATGAGTTTATCCGCGGTTTCCAGAATATCGACCTGAGCAATCCGAAACCGGAAGTTTCCGTGTCTTACCGTGTCAGCATCCGTTCTCTGCGGATCGATGTGGAAGGCAAGACCACCGTACCGCACCTTTGGGGTATCGGCCAGATGACGACTGCCGGCTCCGCACACGGCAGCTGGGTGCACGGCGATGGACTGGGTGTTGCAGCAAAGACAGGACTTATGACAGCCAGAGCAATTGCGAAACGGATCGATGAGTCGGAACTGGGCGAGATCGATGAGGCACAGGTGGAAAAATTCCGCAGGAGGATCTATGAAGCTGCTGAATACAAAGGCGAATTCCGTCCGGATCATGTTATCCGTTACATTTCCCGCCTGATCAAGAAGCCGGAATACAGCTTCAATAAGACGGACGCGACGATGACCGAACTGATCGAAGAGCTGCAGGATGTCCGCAGTAAATATAAAGATCTGATCCATCTGCCGAAGGTCAACGGCCATTATCTGGCCAAAGCGATCGAACTGCGCACCATGATCGATATGTTGGAAATGATGTTCATGGTCTTCAAGACCAGAACGGAGAGCCGTGGCTGCTTCAGCCGTCTGGATTATCCGGAGCGGGATGACAAGCACTGGCTGAAATGGGTGCTCGTGGATAACAAGAGCGAAGACGGAAAGCCGCACATCTTTACCGAGCGGATCCCGATCGAACGTTATCCGTTCAAGCCGGAAGGCTGGCAGGAGATCGCAATGCCATAAACCTATAAACCCTCTCTTTTCGGGTGCCGGTGATAGGGTGACAAAGGGACGGTTCTTTTGTCACCAAACTGGAAACGATAAAGATGACAAAAGAACCGTCCCCCTGTCACCTGTCACCGTAAGTGCCCGATTAAGCGGAGGAATGTATAAATGTATAAAAGAAAGGGAGAGTAACGTAATGGAGACGAATAAAAAGAGCAGATGGTACGGGCCGAAGCAGATCCATATAATGCTGTATACAGCAGTCATTTTCCTGATCGGTACCAGTATCATTGGAGGTAACAACAATACAGTATTTCCGATGTTTGCGGAAATCCGGGGATGGGATATCAATATCCTGAATATCGTATCCGGTATTGCCTGTATCCTGAAGGGAATCGGCATCCTGGTATTTGCAGGGGCAGTCCACAGGTTCGGACCTAAGAAACTGATGGCAGTGTCATTGCTGATCTCTGCAGCTTTTCTGGTTATCTTTGGCTTCACTACCAGTCTGCCGCTGTACCTGGCTATGATTCTGCTGATCGGACTTTTAGGCGGTGCTTATGAGAAGAATGGCGGTATGTCGCTGACAGCAAACTGGTGGCCAACGAAAAAAGGCGTGGTCCTTGGTATTACCACCATCGGTATCATCCTGATGAATATCCTGTATGTGCCTTATATGCCTCAGCTTCTGGGCAAGGTCGGCCTGGGATGGGGTATGACCATCATCGCCGGTATACTGGTGATCGTAGCGATCTGGACAATAATCGGTATCAAAAATACCCCGGAAGAAGCCGGAGAGTATCCGGATGGCGATCCGACATATGCAGTTAACGGCGCAGAGATCGCAAAGATGATGCGCGAGTATAAGAGTCCTTTCAAGTTCAGTGTTCTGGCTAAAGATTCCAGTACCTGGCTCATCGCATTTGGTTCCGGATTCGCTTTCATGGCGGTAATGAGCTATATTGCATCTGCGATCCCTACTATGATGTCCTACGGATATGACTATCCTTTTGCAACCACCATCTTTGCGGTGGGCGGCATCTGTGGTATCTGTGGAAGCTTTCTTTTCGGTCTGATCGACCAGAAAATCGGAACCAAGAAGACCTTTATCATCTATTTTATCTGTATCATCATTGGTTTTGTCTGCACTCTGCTGATGCCCAAGGGACCGATTTTCTGCTGGCTGGCCGGCATCATCATCTTCGCGGCCCAGGGAGCTCTATGCAATCTGCTTCCTTCTTATGTGGCAACCAAATACGGCCGTTGGGATTACACCGCAGCATATAAGGTTATTGGTACTATCTTTGAGATCTTTGCAGGTGTCGGCGTCATGATGACGGGATTCTTCCCCAATCCTTCCGTCATGTACATCGTAGACCTGGTGCTGCTGGCAGCCGGACTGGTCATGATGATCTTTTCCAATGATAAATTTGTCGGAAAACGGTAATAATTTAAGGGTGACAAAGGGACGGTTCTTTTGTCACTCTATGGAATAACAAGACAAACAAAAAGATGACAAGAGAACCGTCCCTTTGTCACCTGGACAGGAGTTTTGAAAATGTCGAACAATCAACAGCCACAATTCGATTTTAAGACAAATCATCTGAATTTTTTGAACCATAAGCCTACATCCCTCATCCCATGTACTTTTGTTGGTAATAAAGTATTGGGGTTTGGAGCCCTCAATGGACCGGCTATTGAAAAAGGTGCTCAGTTTGGAGACTGCATGGATGGTTTTGGAATTCGATGGGAATATCCGTCTACGGGCGGTGGAGCTGCAATTCCCGCCAATGATGTCTTCGTTCTGGATGATATCTGTGATTGGAGGGAAAAGGTGCATATTCCGGATCCTGCGGAATTCGACTGGAAGGCATGCTGTCAGATGGAATGTCAGATACTCGGAGAACCGGATCGGGAACATGAGCTGGTAGAGTTTGGCTTTGGCAACGGAGTGTTTGAACGTCTTGCGGCACTTATGGGATTTGAAGAGGCTCTTTATTCTATCGCGGCAGAACCGGAAGAAGTAGATGCGTTATTTACGGCTATCACGGATTATAAGGTAAAATCCCTGGACTATATTATCGATGCATATCATCCGGATACCATTGTATATTATGATGATATTGCAACACAGAAGGCACCGTTTATTTCACTGGAAACCTATCGTACTTTGATCAAGCCTCATCACAAGCGCTTTGCGCAGGAGTGCATAAAAAGAGGCATCATTCCCATCTATCACTGCTGCGGCAGAGCTGAGAGTATGGTCGAGGATATGATCGACTGCGGATGGGCAGCATGGACTTCGGTACAGCCTACCAATGATATCTGCAAACTGATCGAAACCTATGGAGACAGGATCAGTTTTCTGGGAGGATATGATACTACAGGGCCTGCGGCCAGAGCCAGTGTAACCCAGGAAGAGATCGATGCAGAAGTGAAACGGTGCATTGAGACTTACGGACCGTATCACAAAGCTTATGGATTCTTTGGTTTCCTTCTGGTGGATTCCCAGGATCCTGCAGTGATCGGTGCAAGGATGGGCATGATGATCCAATCCTTTATGCAGCAGGATTTTGCATTTCTGATGTCTGGAAAATAAATATAAAGGTGACAAAGGGACGGTTCTTTTGTCACCTTTATTTTTTTGTGCTGATGTTTCATAAGATGACAAAAGAACCGTCCCCCTGTCACCTTGTCATTAAGAACCGTCCCCCTGTCATTCTGTCATGACTTGTCTTTCACTTCGTACGACAGTATCAGATATTGCCTTTCGAGACTGTTGCGATAGTCAATATGCACCAGGGAATCGACTTTGGCCAGCCGGTAGTTCAGGGTATTACGGTGGATGAACATGGCTTCTGCCGCCGCGGCACTGTTTCGTTCATACAGCAGATACATGTATAGGCTGTAAGCAAGCTGGGAGTCATGTTCCTTGTCATAATCCAGCAGATATTTCATCTTGGGATGGCAGAATACTTCCGGAGATTCTTTCTGGAAGAAAATATGAGCCATATGTTCCATAAAATATTGGTTGTAGATATACAGCCCCGGAACCGGTTCGGCTGCGGTCCCGATCTCGATGGCTCGGATGGCCTGTTTGTAATAACCGGCCAGATCCAGGAGAGAGGTAAAGTTGTTGCTGATCCCTGCGAAGAGTCCGTGCTGCACGCAAAGTTTCCGGATGTTCTGATAATCCTCCTCAGACAGTTCAGTTTGTTTTTCCAGACAGAACAGAACGATGATCTCTCCGTTGTACATCAGGGTTTTTGTATTGGGAAGAAGGAACTCAAAACGGTTTCGGATCAGAAAGACATTGAGGGTGGAGCTGCTGCGGGCCGTTTCCACTACCAGGCAGTACATAGAGTCGGAAAACTCGGCATTGACGTAGTTCAGCTGCGCCAGATACTGACGGGGCGTGGCGATCTTTCCGTCCAGAAGATCCTTCAGAAAGTATTCGTACGGGAAGCCGTTATTATCCTTGACGAATTCTTCTTTACGCATCTGCTGATACAGGCCTTCCTTCAGCATGGTCATCAGCTGGATGTCCATCTCATTGAAGGGACGGTTGACCGCATTGATCACGATATGTCCGATATCTTTCCGGGTATCAATGGCACAGAGCATCTGTTCGCAGCCGATCTCTTCATGATAGACGATGATCGGATGGTCACTCTTCTTGATCTTCTCATGGATCCGGCGTTTATTGATCAGGCGGAAGTCCTCTTCCGTCAGGCCCATCTGTTCCACGATATGTTTTCCGGCAGGATGCTGTACTGCCATATCATAATTGCATGCGATCAGGTGATAACCGGCGTCAAAGACAAACACCGGATTATTGAATCCCCTGGTAAACTTATCCACAATGGGCTGGATCCCGGTTTCATGGAACAGCATATCCAGAATGGATTCTGCCATCAGGCCCATTCCGTTTTTCTCGTTGAAGAATTCCCGCAGTTTGAGTTTAATTGAAACATCCAGCGGACAGGGCAGTATCGTGTAATTCAGCTGAGATTCCCGCTCTCCCAGAAGAGCAGCTGCCTGTTCCGGACTGGTATTACAGATCAGCAGATTAACAGATTCAGACAGGGCATCAAGAAGCCGTTCTGTAGTATCATCAGCGAACAGCTCCAGGTCTTCTGGTTTTTCCACAACATAAAGCGTATGCAGTGATAATGGAATAATTGCCGTTCGAATGGATTCAAATCCGGTCAGACAGTAATCCGGAGCATGAACCCGGCAATCGGCGTTCTGATCTTTCAATAGTTCGCAGATATTGTAATGACTGATGAACATGATCTTGTCCTTTCCTGTACTGTTGCATCGGACTCCTTTTGTGCAGCGATGTTGTAATTAATCTAACATAAACGAATAATCTTGTAAATCAGTGCACAAAAGGTGACAAAGGGACGGTTCTTTTGTCACCTTTTTTCTTTTTTTTCCCGATCTTCCAAATGACAGGTGACAAAAGAACCGTCCCCTTGTCACCCCCCCCTTGTCGCTTGAATTCCGGGATTGTGCAGCGATGCACAATCCTGGCTTTTGTTTTGGCAGAATCGGATAATCTCTATAAAGAGGTTCAAAGCTATACTGATATCAAGAAAAAAGAGGCTGTTATGCTGCAGATGAAAAAGGGTGATAAAGAGACGGTTATTCGGTCATCTGGAGCATCAGGAAAAAAAGATGACAAAAGAACCGTCCCCTTGTCATCTAAGAAAGGAACAAGAACGATGAGCTTTAGTGAGAATCTTCCCAAATTGAAACCGTACAATCGGAGCGTTTCGATCGTAGGGATCGGTGTGACCCCATTTGTAAGAGTCAAGGATGATCCGGAGTATGATGGCCTGACGGAAGGCGAACTGTTCGGATATGCGGCTCGCGCTGCCATGAAAGATGCCGGTATCACCGGCAAGGATGTGGACTTTATGATCCATGGACAGGCAGGACCGGGATGGACCAGCAACTTTGCGACACCTCACGTGCATGTGGCGAACTGGATCGGAATGAAGGGGAAGGCTTCCTATCATCACAGTGAAGCCTGTGCGACCGGATATCTGGCGCTGGAGACCGCAGTAACTCAAGTTGCGTCCGGCAAATATGATGTGGTCCTTTCCGGATGTCTGGAGATGCCTTACTCCATTGCTTATCCCACAAAGAATCTGATCTTCCGTCGGTACGGAACGGACGCCATGTTCCATGAGACTCTGTGCTCTACGATGACCAGAGACTACAGCCTCTTTACCAACGGCATCCTGCCCTTCCATTTTGAAGGATGGCTGCAGGACTATATCGAAGAAAACGGACTCAGTGATGAGCAGGTGGATGCGCTGCTGACCAAAATGGCCATCAATTCCCGCTATCAGGCTTCCATCAATCCGCTGAGCCTGAACGATAAGGATTACGAGACCCGGGCACACGAAGCCGGTATGGCTTCCGCCGAAGAATTCCTGCATTCCAAGTTTAATCCGAAGCTCGGAAAATGGCTTCGCGCCAGCTGCTTTGAAGAGCGCTGCGACGGTGCAGGCGCATTTGTCGTCATGCCGACAGAGATGGCTTATGATTATACCGACCATCCGATCGAGGTCCTCGGTATGGGACATTCGGTGGTGGAATACAGCAATCCGCAGAATGAACACACCGGCACTATCAATGCCTATAAACAGGTACGGGAACTGACCGGCCTGACCGGCGCCGATATGGATCTGTTCATGACCAATGACTTCTTCATGGCACAGCAGCTCCTGTCTGCAGAAGAATGTGAATATCTGCCCAAAGGAAAGGGCTGGGAATATATCATGGAAGACCGCTGCATGTTCACCGGCGACCGTCCGGTACAGACCAATGGCGGAAGATGCCATTACGGCCACGCAGCCGGTGCATCTGGAGTTCATGACTTCTATGAAGCCATCATGCAGATGCGCGGACAGGCAGATGCCCATCAGATCAAGAAGCCCATTAAGCATGCGATGCTCAGAGGCTTTGGCGGCGGACAGAACCTGACCTGTACGATCATTCGGTATAACTAGGAGGAGACGAAAATGGAAAAGATCAAAATGGAACGAATCGTTAAAACCTATTATGATGCACTGGAAGAAGGCAAGGTGCTTGGCAGAAAATGCTTAAGCTGCGGCCACATCGAATTTCCTCCCTATCTTTGCTGCAACGAATGCGGCGGACTGGACACTGAATGGATCGACCTGACCCATGTCCGGGCCAAAGTGACCCAGATCCTTCCTCCGCTGATCGTTTTCCCGGAGACAGAATACAAAGAAGCAAACGGCGGTTTCATGGCAGTGGCTGTGCAGATCGAAGACGCTCATCCGGTGGTCTCCACCCTGGTGCATGCAGACTCAGCCCGTTATGACGAACTGCATGCGAAGCTGGATTCTCTGGTTGTCCGTCCTACCATCGTTCAGGGAGAGGATACCAAAGTGGCAGTCTGGGAACTGGATGGCGACGAAGCAACCGATCGTTGGGTGGCTGAGCATCCGGCAGGACAGGCAGCAGTGAAAAATGCAGCTTCCGGGGCAGCAGCTGCGGAGATAGCAGCAGTAAATGTCATGGATGACGAGGTGGTCAAAACCGTGATCTCCTGCACCGCAGAAGCTTACGAAGTAGATGAAGAAGAGATCACCCTGCAGACCGATATCCGCGAGGATCTGTCCAACCAGTCCATGAAGATGATCGCCATGCTGGCCGGTATCGAAGAAGAGCTGGATGTGACCATCGAGATTCCGGAAGCGGGTAATCTCAATACGATCCTGGAATTTGTCAACCGGGTGAAAGAAAAGAAAGGCCAGGCCCCCATCGGTGCAGGAGCCGGAAACGGATCTGCCGAAGCCGGACAGGCCGCAGCAGCAGGCGTTGCTTCAGGAGCGGATGTTATGGATGAAGTGGCAAAAACGGTCATCGCCTGCGCAGCGGAAGCTTATGAAGTGGAAGAAGATGAGATCACCATGGATACCGATATCCGCGAGGATCTGTCCAACCAGTCCATGAAGATGATCGCCATGCTGGCCGGTATCGAGGAAGAGCTGGATGTGACCATCGAGATCCCGGAAGCCGGTAACCTGAACACCATCCGTGATTTCGTGGAACTGGCAAGAAGCAGGAGATAACGGATCCGTAAAGTACACCCGGATAATACAAAGGAAAGCTCCGGACCAGAAGACAGGCTGCCGGGAAGGCGGCAGATAGGAGATTATGATGACATTTATTGAATCCATATATGA
>JAFWOB010000215.1 GCA_017510065.1 Parasporobacterium sp. | reverse complement strand
GAGAAACGAACGCAAGAAAGTAAGCAGGAAGGAGAAGTTGGCCGACCTGAAAGCCAGGGCGGAAACCGATCCGGAAGCCGCAAAAGAATATGCGGAATACCAGGAGCGCCAGCATGAGATCCGGAGGAAAAAGAAAGAAAAGGAACAGGCCAGACGGCAAGCCGCTGAAACCGACCCGCAGGCACAGGCGAAGAAGGAAGCAAAGCGTATCGAGCGCAATAAGAAGAACATGGAACGCTACTACCGCAACCGCGTCCCGATTGGAGAGCTTGAGAAACGTGCCGAGACCGATCCCCAGGCGGCTGAAGAACTGAGGATCCGTAGGGAAACAGAGGCGGAGCATAACCGTAAGAATAAAGAACGACGTGAGATGCGCATGGCTCAAGACCCGGCATATGCCGAAGAAATCCGCAGGAAGACCGACGAGCGGAACAAGGCCAGAACCGCACAACGAAGCGCTGATCGCAAGGCCCTGATCGAGAGGGCAAAGACGGATCCGGATGCCGCCGCAGAGTTGGAAGCACTCAGGGCGAAAGGCCGTGAAGCTGCCGAGCGCAGCCGCCAGAAGAAACTGGCCAGGATGGAAGCCGATCCCGAATACGCCGCCGCTGAAAAGGCCAAGAGGAATGAGAAGGCCAAGAAGGCTTATCACTCGAAGAAGGAGAAGATGGCCGACCTGAAAGCCAGGGCGGAAACCGATCCGGATGCCGCCGAGGAACTTGCGGCAATCCGAGCTTACAGTGTGGAGGCTTCAACCAAGAGCCGTAAGAAGCTGATCGAAGATGCCAAAACAGATCCGGAAGCCGCCGCGAAGCTGGCCGATCAGCGAAGCCGCAGGAACGCCAACGCCAAGCAGAAAAGGGATGCACTGATCGCACAGGCTGAGACAGATCCGGAAGCCGCCGCCAGGCTGGCCGACAAAAGGGCACGTGATCTGGAAGCCACTCAGCGCTACTACGCAAATATGCAGGAACAGGCGAAGACAGATCCGGATGTCGCCGCAAAGTGGGAAGCCCACAAGGAATACAACCGCCGTTATCTCCGAAACTACCATGCAAAGAAGAAAGCGGCATCTGACGGGAAGGAGCAGGAAATCTATGATGTATGTCCTTAAACTAATCATGAAGATCGTGATGCTTCCGGTAGTCGTGGCCGTTACGCTGGTCCAGTGGTTCATGGCTTTTCTGGTCGGATTCTCTTCCGCCGTCTTCTATCTGCTTGCCGGACTGTTCTTGCTGGTGGCGGTCCTGTCGTACCTGATGGGACTGTCCGCCGGGGCAGAGACGATGAAGATGATTCTTGCCGGGTTCGTGGTCTTTATGATCCCGGTCGTCGGAGAAGCTGTTGTGACTGCTGTTGCCGCACTGAACACAGGAATGCGTAATTTTATCAGGTCTTGAACCGCAAAACTGAATACAAAACCGCGAAGCTGACGCGGAATACCTTGAGCCGTTCTTATATCCGTAAGGACGGCTTTCATTATGGGAGGAAAACGATTTGAAACTAACGAAATACGAAAAAGAGACTATCATCCTGACCAGCGAGGGGGATGACACCTACAGTGTCTACACGTTCAATTCTGCGCTCAAAAGACGTCTGGCCGAATTTGCAAAGAAGTATCCGGATCTCTGCCACCTGGAATCCGAGGATAAGAAGGTCGGATGTCAAAGCTATGTGATCGACAAGGCAAGGCTGTCTATCAGAATCACAGCTCCGTATAGTGAGGCGAGAAGACAAGCAGCAAGTGCTTCTGCAAAAGAACATGGTTTCGTGAAGACAAGATAGAAGCTGAAAATAAATTGGAATGAGCTGAACGAATATATTGACGATATCAGCTTAAACGTTTATAATGATATGCTGATAAGGAGGGCTGTTTATGACTGTATCTGAACAGATCAAGGTGCTCTGCGTAAGATGCGGCGTCAGTGAAGCTGAATTAGCAAGGCGATTAGGTAAGTCGCCGCAGAGCCTTAATTCTAAAATGAAGCGAGAAACCTTTACTGTAGGTGATCTTGATGAGATCGCTTCTGCACTTGGTGTCACTTTTGAGCGGCACTTCATTCTTAATAACGGAGAGGAAGTCTAAAAATGAGTACGGTGTTTACTCTTGGCGAACTGTTTTGCGGCCCCGGAGGATTGGCTTGGGGAGCCATGAACGCTGATGTACCGGACATGAAGATTGTTCATGCCTGGGCAAATGATTATGATTTGGATACTTGTAAAACATATATCCGCAATATATGCCCGGAAGCTCCTGACAGTGTTTATTGTGAGGATGTTCACCTCTTAGATATCGATGAATTAAGCGATATTGATGCTTTGGCCTTTGGATTCCCTTGCAACGATTTTTCTGTAGTAGGTGAACAGTTGGGTTTTAAAGGGAAATTTGGCCCTTTGTATTCATATGGCATAAGTGTTCTGCTTCAGTATAAACCGAAGTGGTTCCTAGCAGAAAATGTCGGAGGAATCCGGTCTG
>JAFWOB010000214.1 GCA_017510065.1 Parasporobacterium sp. | reverse complement strand
TTTTATAAAATATTGTATACTTCTTTCCACAGAGAACATCCTCCTTTGCGTTTATTTTTTTTGTGTGGTAACAAAATTTTATCACAAAAGAGATGTTCTCTTTTTCTTTTTTATTTTCCCGAGTAAAACTTTACGCTAGCATGCTGTCTCTCCGATCTCACGCAAGTATTTATTTTTAAACACGATTGTTATATAATTATTTAGTTTGACGAGAGGCATTTTGCCCTCCGAAATAATTATCAGGATTTATCAGAATGGAGAAATTACATGGCCGGATCTTTCAGATTAGGTGTTGATATAGGTTCTACGACTGTCAAAGTCGCGATCATCGATCAGGACAACTCTGTCCTGTTTTCAGATTACAGAAGACATTTCGCAAATATCCAGGAGACACTTGCATCACTGATCAATGATGCGAAAAAGGCGATCGGTGACTGCCTGGTCTGCCCTGTGATCACCGGTTCGGGAGGACTTACTCTGTCGAAACATCTGGACGTCCCATTTGTTCAGGAAGTGATTGCCGTATCCTCTGCCCTGAAATATTATCTTCCGCAGACCGATGTCGCCATCGAGCTCGGCGGCGAAGATGCCAAGATCATCTATCTGACAGGCGGTATCGAACAGCGTATGAACGGGATCTGTGCCGGAGGCACCGGCTCTTTCATCGACCAGATGGCGGATCTTCTCCAGACCGATTCTGCAGGGCTGAATGAATATGCCAAAGATTATAAGCAGATCTATGCCATCGCTGCCCGGTGCGGCGTTTTTGCGAAGACTGATATCCAACCTCTGATCAATGAAGGAGCAACCAAGGAAAACCTGGCGGCTTCCATCTTTCAGGCTGTCGTAAACCAGACGATCTCAGGTCTTGCCTGCGGCAAACCGATCCGTGGAAACGTTGCTTTCCTGGGAGGGCCTCTTCATTTCCTGGATCAATTACGGGAAGCCTTTATAAGGACTCTTAAACTGACACCGCAGTCTGCTCTTCATCCGGAGAATTCTCATCTGTTTGCCGCGATCGGTTCTGCCATGCAGTCTGATATGTCTGTCCCGATCAGCCTGGACAGTCTTTACGAAAAGCTTTCCACCGGAATCCATATGGCTAGCGAGATCACCCGCGTTGATCCATTGTTTAAAAATGAAGAAGAATACAAACAGTTCCGGGAAAGACATGATAAGGCCAAAGTAACCAGGGCTCCGATCGAAGGATACGAAGGCAATCTCTATCTCGGCATTGACGCAGGTTCTACCACCACTAAGATCGCACTGGTGGATGAAGACGGAACACTGCGCTGGTCATTCTATGACAATAATCATGGTTCCCCTCTGGCCACGACCAAAAGAGCCATGAAAGAACTGAAGGAAGTCCTTCCTGAAAAATGCCGGATCGCCTGGTCCTGTTCTACCGGATATGGCGAGGCTCTCCTGAAATCCGCTCTGATGCTTGATGAAGGGGAAGTTGAGACCGTGTCCCATTTTTATGCTGCCCGGTTCTTTGAACCCAATGTTGACTGCATCCTGGATATTGGCGGACAGGATATGAAATATATTCGTATCAAAAACGGCGCGATCGACGATATTATGCTGAACGAAGCCTGCTCCTCCGGCTGCGGATCATTTATTGAAAATTTCGCGTCCTCCATGAATATGTCTGTCCAGGAGTTTGCCAAAGCAGCATTGTTCGCTCCGGAACCCACAGACCTGGGTACCCGCTGCACGGTATTCATGAACTCCAATGTCAAACAGGCGCAGAAAGAAGGGGCTGAACTATCGGAGATCTCTGCAGGTCTTTCCTATTCCGTAATCCGTAATGCCCTTTACAAGGTTATCAAGCTGACGGATCCGGATCTTCTCGGAGAGAAGATCGTAGTACAGGGCGGTACATTTTATAATGATTCCGTTCTGCGCGCCATTGAAAAGATTACCGGGAGAGATGTGATCCGACCTGATATTGCAGGCATCATGGGAGCATTCGGCGCTGCGCTGATCGCCCGGGAACGATACACCATAAAGCAGGTTGATCTGGCAGAACAGTCAGCTGCCGAAAATCTCACACTTTCCGAGGATAACGACGGCTCTTCCGGCCGGATGGAGATTGCATCCTCCATGCTCAGCATCGATGACATTTTGAAGCTGGAATACAAAACATCCCTGACCCATTGCAAAGGATGTACCAACAGCTGTCTTCTGACGATCAATACATTTACCGGCGGGCGCAAATTTATTACCGGAAACCGCTGTGAAAAGGGTTTGGGCAAAGAAGCCCGGAACAAAGACATCCCCAATCTGTTCAAATACAAACTGGAGAGGATGTTTGATTATGAACCCCTGCCAAAAGACCAGGCTCCAAGAGGTGTGGTCGGGATTCCCCGCGTTCTCAATATGTATGAAAACTTCCCATTCTGGGCGGTGTTTTTCCGGGAACTCGGCTACAGTGTAGTGTTGTCTCCGCTGTCATCCAGAGCGATCTATGAGCTGGGCATCGAGTCCATCCCCTCTGAGTCTGAATGCTACCCGGCAAAACTTGCCCATGGACATGTACAATGGCTGATCGATCAGGGAATCTCCTTCATTTTCTACCCCAGTATTGCTTTTGAGCGGAATGAGACCCCAGATTCCAACAACCATTTTAACTGTCCCATGGTGGCAAGCTATCCGGAAAACATCAAGAATAATGTGGAAGATCTGGACCGCCTTGGGATCCGGTTCATGCATCCGTTCTTCTCCATGAAATCCCTGAAAGTTTTCAGCACCGGTCTGATCCGTGCTTTCCGGGAAGAACCTGGTATTACCAGGGAGATGATCTCGAATGCTGCCGAAAAAGCCTGGAAGGAACTTCTGCAGGCGAAAAAAGATATTGAAGACCGGGGAGACGAAGTTCTGAAATGGATGGCTCACACAGGACATCAGGGCATCGTACTTGCCGGAAGGCCATATCATATTGACCCGGAGATCCATCATGGCGTTCCGGATCTGATCACATCCTACGGAGTGGCTGTCCTGACGGAGGATTCTGTTTCCCACAAAGGACAGGTTGACAGGCCTTTAGTCGTCATGGATCAGTGGATGTATCATTCCCGACTCTATCGGGCAGCCAATTTTGTCAAAACGCAGGACAACCTGAACCTGATCCAACTGTTTTCTTTCGGATGCGGCCTGGATGCGGTAACGACTGACTGTGTAAGAGATATACTCACGAATAGCGGAAACATCTATACTGTGCTGAAGATTGACGAAGTCAGTAATCTCGGCGCGGCCAGAATCCGGATCAGATCACTTCTGGCTGCCCTTCGGGACAGAACGGAACCGGTCAGCACGAAACCCTATCAGTCCACTGCCTTCCAGCGTGTCGAATTTACACCTGACATGAGAAAAGCCGGTTACACGATCCTGGCTCCGCAGATGGCACCGATCCAGTTTGACCTGATCAAGGAAGCTTTTGACTCAGAAGGATATAACTTTGTAATTCTGGACAATGACAACACCCATTCCATCAACGCCGGGCTGAAATATGTAAACAACGATGCCTGCTATCCTTCCATTATTGTAGTCGGTCAGATGATGGACGCTCTTCTGTCAGGAAAATACGACCTTTCCAAAACCGCTCTTCTGATCACTCAGACAGGCGGAGGGTGCAGAGCCTCCAACTATATCGGCTTTATCCGGCGTGCGCTGACCAATGCGGGAATGGGACACATCCCCGTCATCTCCTTCAGCATCGGACTGGAGAAAAACTCCGGTTTTAAGATCTCTCTGCCGATTGCGACCAAAGGTATGTATGCTCTTGTTATGGGAGATGTCCTGATGCGGATCCTTTATGCCACCCGTCCCTATGAAGCGGAAAAAGGCGCAGCGGACAGGTTGTATGAAAAATGGTCCGGAAAATGCAAGGAAGAACTGAACAAACACGGATTCAGCCGTCGCACGGCAACCCATCTGATCCGGGGAATGGTGCGGGAATTCGATGAACTGGAACGCCTTCCTGTTAAAAAGCCCCGTGTAGGCGTTGTCGGAGAGATCCTGGTCAAGTTCTCCCCCGTCGCCAACCGGGATATCATCCGTCTGCTGGAGCAGGAAGGTGCCGAAGGTGTTATGCCTGATCTTATGGATTTCCTGCTGTACTGTCTGCAGAACAGTTATTTCAAAGTCGAAAACTACTCTGCCGGGATCAGCAAATCCATGGTTGCCACTGCCGGGATCCGGTTCATGGAATACCTGCGAAAGGAAGCCAATGCCGCATTAAGAAACAGCAGGCATTTTACTCCCGCATCCGAGATCGGTCATCTGGCAAAGATGGCTCAGGAATACGTCTCACAGGGAAATCAAAGCGGCGAAGGCTGGTTCCTGACCGGAGAAATGATGGAACTGATCGAAGAAGGCGTCCCCAACATCGTCTGTGTCCAGCCCTTCGGCTGTCTTCCGAACCATGTTATGGGAAAAGGAGTCATCAAATCCATCCGTAAAAAACACCCGGAAGCCAATATTGTAGCCATTGATTACGATCCCGGAGCATCTGAAGTCAACCAGCTGAACCGTATCAAGCTGATGCTTTCCACCGCCAGGGAGAACCTGAAAAAATAAACAAAACTAAAAAAACGGTAAAGCCCGAAAGCTTTACCGTTTTTTAATAGATACTTTATCCGATCAGTTTCCTTCCTTGAGCTGATCAAGAAGACCGTTCAGCTGACCAAGCAGATCGCTTAAGGATGCGGAAGCGCCTTCATCGTCATCCACTTCCGGGTCCTCATCCGCATACTCTACTTCTTCAGTATCATCATCCAGGATGAACAAATAGCCAAACAATTCCTCTGCTTTGCTCTCATCCAGGGAAGAAGAACACATAACAAGCTGGAAGCCGTCTTCATACAGATAGATCATTCTTTCATAGATCGTCATTCCCAGATACTCTACCTCAAGAGTTACATAGCAGCAGTCATCAAAATTGAACCCGTGATCCGTCTTGATCTCTGCATTTTTCACTGTCATTCCCGCACTTCCCACACTGGCTTTCAGGGAATCCAGGGACATTTCGACGATCGTGTTCAACGGCATAGTTTCATAAACTGCAAGAGCTTCCTCCGGAACAACCGTGATCGTGGCATTCATGGATTCACCCGCCTGGTTCTGCATCATCATATCGATCCAGGTATCCGGCAGATCGGCAAGATCCAGGGATCCCTTGCTCAGCAGCGCTTTGGAGATACCTCCCTGCAGTTCCAGTTCTTCTTCGGAAAGAAACCAGTAGCTGTCATCCGGAAGCATATAGGCAATATCAAAATAATCATTGACATAGACACCGTCTTCGATCACACCGATCACTTCATCCACCTTATCGGTGTTATCATCGGCTGCAGCCGGAAACGCAAACATTGCGATCATCGACAAAGCCAAAACAAATGCTGCCAGTTTTTTCATCTTTTTCATAATCAGACCTCCTAATTGATTAATGTATCTGCCAGTTTACCGGCTCCACGCCTTTGGAGACCAGAAACTGATTGCATTTGGAAAAATGTCGGCATCCGAAGAATCCGTTATAAGCGGACAGTGGACTCGGATGTGCCGCTTCCAGGATCAGATGCTGCGGATTGGTGAGCAGCTTTTTCTTCTCCCGCGCCGGACGACCCCACAGCATAAACACAATAGGCCTGTCCTGTTCATTCAAGACTTTGATCGCGGCATCCGTGAACTGCTCCCACCCTATGTTTCGATGGGAATTGGCCTGATGAGCCCGAACCGTCAGAACGGTATTCAGCAGCAGGACACCCTGCTGCGCCCATTCCGTCAGGCAGCCGTGATCCGGGATCATAAACCCGATATCATCATGCAGTTCCTTATAGATATTGACCAGGGACGGAGGGATCTCCACCCCTTTGTTCACGGAAAAACACAGACCATGTGCCTGCCCGTCGTTATGATAGGGATCCTGTCCCAGGATCACTGCCTTTACCTGATTCAGCGGAGTCAGATGAAAGGCATTGAAGATATCATTCCCCGGTGGAAAGATCTTTCTAGTCCGGTATTCTTCGTTCACAAACTGATATAACTGTTTGTAATACGGTTTCGCATATTCCGCTTTCAGGGCTTCCTGCCAGTCATTGCTGATCGGTGCCATGTTTTGTCCCTTTCCTGACTGCAGACATTTTGCCGGATAATTCCGTCAGTTTCAGCCTGCCGTGTTTCTCAGATCTTTCCTGATCCTGCATTGTCGTGATCTCACCTGCCGATTCCAGATCTATATAAAATGCTACTCCATCGGAAGTATTGTAAACACCGCATTCTTTATTCAGTGAATCAGCAATCGCTTTTACAATGGACAGTCCCAGTCCGGATCCTCCGTATTCCCTGGTCCTCGCTTTATCTACCTTGTAGAATTTGTCCCATATTTTCGGAAGTTCCTCTTCCGGAATATTCTGTCCCGTATTAAAGACGGTCACACGGATATTCTCTTCGACTTTCTCCACGGTAATCCGGATATCATGGTTTTCATCCATATGGTTCAGCGCATTGTTGAAATAATTGACCAGCACTTCCTCAAACAAAAATTCATCGGACCAGACATAGGCAACGCTGGTATTGTCAAAAAAAACATTGGCGTTCCTTTCTTCAATGATCACCGACATATTCTTCAGGAAACCGTCAATAACCTCTATAACATTGAACCGTTCCAGTGTCACTGCACTCTTACCCTGCTCCAACTGATTCAGGGTGGACAGCTTTTTGACCATGAGATTCATCTTTTCCGCTTCATCTATGATAACGTCACAATAATAATCCCTGTCCTCACTGCTGTCAAAGATTCCTTCCTTCAGGCCTTCCGCATAGCTGGAGATCAAAGCGATCGGTGTCTTCAGTTCATGAGAAACGTCAGACATGTATTTCTTGCGGGCTTCTTCCATTTTTTCCTTTGCCTTCAGCTCATTCTGAAGGTTCAGATTGGAAGACTTCAGTGCAGAGATACTTTTTTCCAGCTTCTGCGCCATCTCGTATACATTTTCGGAAAGCACGCCGATCTCATCATTTCTCTTCCGTTTGGATTCGTATTTGGTCTCGAATTCTCCTTCGTTCACCTTGACCGTTACCTCTGCCAGTCGTTTCAATGGCTCGGTAAAGGATTTGATCATCAGCAGGATGATAATGGAAAAGATCAGGAAGATCATGGCACATACGGCCACGTAAAAACTCAGGGATACATTGATGTTATTCTGAAGGTTGGAATAGGAGGATCGGTAGATAAAGGAACATCCGTCATACAGAAAGCCCCACATTTCGATATATTTGATCGCATCAGCTTCTCCTTTGACCAGCTGGATCGTATAACCATCCCCGCTTTCCAGCACGGAACTGATATCATTCGTCCGGTAAAAGACCAGGTTGGTCAGCCTCTCATACAGGAAATCAGAATTGCCGTAAGTAAATGCAGGTATGCCGGAAGGACTGACGATCAGCATGGAAAAACCGTTTTCCTCACAGATCTCCGTCAGTTCGTTTTTATAAGCCTGCGGCACGCGCCCGTAAAAACCGCCTGCAGCATCTTCAATATACAGGCGTTTGATAAGATTATAGGCGTTGCACATCTCCTCCCTGGTGATCTCAGTATAGTACCGGTTGGCAAAGATAGCACAAAATCCCAGCCCTATACTGAAGGCCAGGATGATCAGAACAATGATATAGACGGCTGTTTTTTTCCGGATGGAAAACCTCATTCATCCACCTCGAATTTATAGCCCATTCCCCAGATTGTCTTGATATATTCCCCACATTCGCCCAGTTTGCTGCGGATCTTTTTTACATGGGTATCGATGGTTCTGGCATCTCCGAAATAATCGTAATTCCAGACACTGTTCAGAATCTTTTCCCTGGAAAGGGCGATCCCTTTGTTTTCCACGAAATAGCAAAGCAGTTCAAATTCCTTATAGCTCAGCTCAACAACTTTGCCGTCCACTTTCACGATATGAGAGGTCTTGTTGATCTCCAGTTTTCCGGCCGTGATAATATCCACTTCATCCAGTTTATAGGTACGATGAAGCAATGCGTCTATTCTGGCTACAAGGATCTTCGGGCTGAAAGGTTTTGAAATGTAATCGTCAATACCCAGATCAAATCCCAGGAGTTCGTCGGATTCTTCTCCTTTTGCAGTCAACATGATGATCGGCACTTTGGAGAATTTACGGATCTCCCGACAGCATTCCCAGCCATCCATCTTAGGCATCATCACGTCCAGGATCACCAGATCAATATTTTTGTTTTTATACACAATATCGAGAGCTTCTTCTCCATTGGACGCCTCGATCACAATATACTGTTTTGCCGTCAGAAAGTCTCTGACAATCTTTCTCATCCGGGCTTCATCATCCACTACCAGGATCCTCAGGTTATCCATCTGTTGTACTCCTCCCGAAACCTAAATCATTTAATTAGTTATAATCCAAATATATATTATCATCCGAATGTGAAGAATCTATGTATTTCTTCAAAAAATATATGCTGTGTTTTCATTTGTCCCTGTATTTATGCGCAGGCCCTGACAAGTTCAGCTGTGCTAACACCCGCCGATCCGTAAGCATCACCGCCGCTCGCTTGCGTCGTTCACCGCTTCGCGGTGCCACCGACAGACTCACGCCGATGATGCAAACGGCTCCGGCGGCCACGCACATTCACTTGTCAGAGCCTGTGCACAAACACAGGGGTAAATAAAAATACAGGATATAATGTTATCAAGCAAGATGGCTGATCAGGATTCGAATGCCGATCAGGATCAGTATGATTCCTCCTGCGATCTCTGCCCGTGCATGATATTTGCTGCCGAACCGGTGTCCGATCAGAACTCCGCCGCCTGACAGCACAAAGGTTTCTATCCCGATGATCAGGATAGAATACCATATGGAAAGGCACTTCGGAGAGGATGCTTCTGTCACGCCAAGCATAGCGAAACTAAGTCCGACTGCCAGGGCATCAATGCTGGTAGCAACCGCAAGGACCAGAAGCTCACCAAGCCTCAGGTCTTTACTGCTGCCTGCCTCTTCGGCCTTCTCTTTCGCATCCTTTTCTTCCCGTATCTCCTTCATGGCATCCCGGATCATTTTTCCTCCGATGGACAACAGCAATGCGAAGGCGATCCAGTGATCTACTGCTTCAATATACCGGCTGAAGCTGCTTCCCAGGAGCCATCCGATCAAAGGCATAAGCGCCTGGAAGCCGCCGAACGCAGCTGCGATCCACAAGGCCTTTTTGAAAGAAAGTGTTTGCATCGCCAGCCCTTTTCCCAGGGCAACCGCAAATGCATCCATGGACAATCCGATCCCGATTACCGCTACTTCCCAGAAGCTCATGACAGTTCCTCCTGCCTTAAATCGCTGATACCCGTGGATGCCGCCATGGAATAATAGGTATGGAAGATCACCATTCCAGGTTTTGCACCAGGGGGTTTCTTCAGGTTCTTTCTCATTGTATACTGCACCTCTACTTTTTCTGCGCTTCCGGACCCGGAAAAATGCGCTGCAAGACGTGCCGCTTCTTCATAGGTTCTGTCGGTCAGTTCCTTTCCCTGTGTCTTTACGATCACATGACTTCCCGGAATTTCTTTTGCATGAAACCACCAGTCCGTTCCGGAAGCCATATGAAACGTCAGTTCTTCATTCTGCAGGTTATTTTTTCCGACATACATGTGAAATCCATCGGTACTGACAAAATGAAGTGGCAGGGATCTTTCATTTGCGGCTCGTTTTCCCGCATTTCCCGAAGAACCTTTCACAGAAGTTTTCTTGCCGTATCCTGCCTGGGACAGTTCCTTCCTGATCTCGGCAATATCCTGCGCGCTTCGGACAAGATCCAGGGATACCAGAACCGATTCCAGGTAATCGATTTCTTCTTTCGTCTGAACGACGATCTCTCCCAGTGCCTGGGAAGTACGTTTCAGTTTCGCATATTTTTTAAAATACTGCTTCCCGTTCTCAACGGCAGATAGCCGGGGATCCATAGGTATCCTGACCGGATCTCCCGTATAGAAATCCGTCGTTTCAAACACCGAAGCTCCACTTGGAACGCTGTATCCATAGGCAGTCAGAAGTTCCCCGTATACCCGGAACTTCTCCTTTTTCTCCGTATCTCTGATCTGCCGGAGCTGCAGGTCGTATTTTTTATAGTCTTTATTCAGGATTGTTGTAATATTCTGTCTGATCCCTGCTGTCTTCTGTCTTATGGAAGAAGCTGTCTGTCTTTGGGAATAAAAATCGTACAGGAGTTTTGAAACACTTTCGTATTCCTCCCAGAAATATGCAGGATCCTCATACATCCGATATCGGAAAGCACCGTATTCCGCAGGTCCTTCTCCTTTGAACAGAATGCCGGGCTTTTCTTCACCTGTCCCGGCAGACCGGACCCGTTCCATCACGAAGCAGAATCCTTCATAGATCTTCTGCCTTTCCTCCTGCGTAAAACTGGATACAGGACGATCAGAATCGAGCCCTGCCAGATACAGGATCTCCTGTGCCGTCATTGGGCTGAAACCAGTGATACCGGTATACAGGGCTTTCGCGATATTCATGCTGCCGGATGTATAGACATGCTCTGCAAAACTGCTTTCATCCGCCGTGAACGGATCCAGTTTTTCTTCATGAAAAGGAATAAAATACTCCCTGCCCGGAAGCACCTCCCGCACAGAACTCATCAGCAGTGACACATGGCGGATCGCATCCAGGATCCTTGTTCCTTCCCGCAGGATAATATTGCTGTATTTTCCCATCAGTTCCACGGTCAGGGTCTTCCGGCACAGATCGCCCATTTCATTAAAATGTTCGATCTCAAATTCAATGATCCGTTCCAGGGAAGGCTGAGAGATCAGAAGGATTCTGCCTCCTGTCAGATGCTTTCGAAGAAGCATGCAAAAAGACGGAGCCTGTAAAGGCGCGTTTTTGTTCTGATCTGTCAGGTACATGATCGGTAAAGATGGGTTGACACTGATCAGCAGACGTTTCTGCCTGCCTTCTTTTTTCACCGTAACGATCAGCTCATCCTTTTCCGGCTGAACGATCTTCGCGATCCGGGCGTCTTGTAGTTCCTGTTTCAGTTCATGCAAAAGAGCGTGAACTATGCTTCCGTCAAATGCCATTTTTTCTACACTCCGTTTCAAAATGCCATTATAGAATACATGGAAAAACTGACCTTTTCAACCGTTAACCTCTTTGATCCCCAAAATCCCTTCCAGGTTGTTGCTTTTCTATACATTTTGACTTATAATCGCCGAGTAAACATGAATATTAACACTTTTTATACAGGTTACCCATATGAAAACATCACGGCAGGAAAAGATACTGGAACTCATAGAGTTATATGATATCAGTACGCAGGAAGAGCTCACATCCATGCTCAATGAGCAGGGCTATAAAACGACCCAGGCAACCGTGTCAAGGGATATTAAAGCATTGCGTCTTCGGAAAGTCCCTTCTCCGAAAGGACAGAAATACATTTCCCGGGATGATGCTGTTGATTCCAGGGAAAAATATCTCCGGATCCTTGCAGGAGGTCTTGTATCCATGGACCAGGCAGGCAACCTGGCCGTGATCAGGACCATCCCCGGAATGGCAATGGCTGCTGCTGCCGCTCTGGATGAACTGAAGCTGTCGGAGCTTGTTGGTTCCATTGCCGGAGATGATACGATCATGTGCGCCTGCCGTTCCAACGAAGACGCCGGTTCACTGATCTCCAGGATACAGGTCCTGCTGAAAGGTATTTAGCAGGAGGGTTCCCCGGATTATGCTGACACACGTCCATCTGAAGAATCTGGCCCTGATCAGGGAAGCAGATATCGATTTTGAACAGGGATTGAATATACTTACCGGAGAGACCGGTGCAGGAAAATCGATCATTATCGGTTCTATTACGATTGCCCTTGGCGATAAAGCCAGCAAGTCATTCATCCGGACCGGTTCCGATTACGGACTGGTAGAACTTGTTTTCTCCTCTGCCAACGAAAAAGTCTTTCACACGATGGAGGATCTGGGAATCCCAAGAGAAGAAGACCAGATCATCATATCCAGACGTATCACAGCCGACGGCAGCACGTCCCGGATCAACGGCACCTCAGTCACACTGGCCAACCTGAAAGCAGTCACTTCCCTTCTGGTTGATATCCACGGACAGCATGATCATCAGTCTCTATTAAATCCTTCACAGCACCTCAGGATCGTAGACGAATCCGGCGGCGAAGAACTGGATCAGATTCTTCGGGATTTCAGATCCTGCTATCAGGAATACAAAACTCTGCGAGGCAGATATCAGAAGTTTAGCCAGAATCCTGAAGAACTGGCGAAAGAAATCTCCTTTATTGAATATGAGATCAAGGAGATTGAAGAAGCAGCCCTGAAACCTGATGAAGACACTGAGCTTCAGGCAGAATTCAAAAAACTTGCTGCGGCGGAAAAGATCTCAGGAGGCTTAAGCAGGATCCGTTCTTCTCTATTCGACAATGCAGACAGTGCTGCCGGCCGCATCTCAGATGCGATCCGGGAACTTCATTTTCTGGAAAGTTTTGATCCGGATCTGAAAGCTCTGTCTGATTATCTGATGGATCTGGAATCCATCTCACGGGATATGGACCATGAACTTTCTTCCTATCTTGGAGATAATACATTCCAGGAAGAACGCTACAGGATCGTGCAGGACCGTCTTGATGTGATCAGCCGGCTGAAAAGCAAATACGGCCGTACGCTTCAGGATATCAGCAATTACCATGACTCACTTTGCGAAAAGCTCTCACAGCTGCAGGATTATGAGGCGAACAGAGAAGAACTTCTGAAGCAGATGGATACCGTGAAAGCCCGCGTAAACAGGCTTGCGGTACAGCTTTCAGACTGCCGTAAAGAGGCAGCCAAAGTCCTGGAATCAAGGATCATCCGCAATCTGAAGGATCTGAATTTCCTGGAAGTGGATTTCAGAATCCATTTTGAAAAAGCGGATAAGATTTATGAAAATGGATTCGATAAAGTGGAGTTTCTGATCTCCGCCAATCCAGGAGAGCCTCCCCGGCCACTTGCAAGAATTGCTTCCGGCGGTGAACTGTCCAGGATCATGCTCGCTATCAAGTCCTCTTCCGCCCAGGCTGACAGCATCGGTACCCTGATCTTTGATGAGATCGACACGGGAATCAGCGGCCGTACCGCCAGAAAGGTTGCAGAAAAACTGGCGATTCTGAGTCACGATCATCAGCTGATCTGTATTACTCATCTTCCCCAGATCGCTGCTATGGCGGATACACACTTTTCCATTGAAAAATCCGTTTCCGAGGGAAGCACTATTTCCGGTATCCGAAAGCTCAGAAGGCCGGATTCTATCCTGGAACTCGCCCGACTGCTGAGCGGCAGCGAGATCACGGAGATCACGCTCCAGAGTGCGGAAGAAATGAAGACTCCTGCAGCCTCTTTCCAAGAGACTTAAGCTGTAGGTCTATATTATCTGCCTTATAAAGATTCCACAAATATTCCCTTTTTTTTGTAATAAATTTGTAACTGAAAACTGCAAATTTCACCTTTACATTCTGCCTGCTGTCGCGGTAGAATCTTTCGCAGAAAATTGTTTGGATAACTATTCAGAAGGGAGAAATTATGAATCTTATTTATGATGTAAAAGACAGACCTTCCTTTGGAAAAGTCATTGTCTTTGCTATCCAGCAGCTGCTTGCGATCCTGGCGGCAACCATTGCTGTTCCTTCCATTATCGGACATGGCATGAGCCAGAGCGCTGCATTATTCGGAGCCGGCGTCGGTACAATCATATATCTTGCATTTACCAAATTCAAAAGCCCGGTTTTCCTGGGCTCTTCTTTTGCATTCATCGGTTCCATGTTCGCTGCCTTTGCAGGTGCTGCCAGCATGGAAGTCGGTTATCTCGGTCTGATCATTGGTACCGGATTTGCCGGACTTGTCTATGTGATCATCGCGATCATCATTAAGTTTGCCGGTGTACGCTGGGTCAATTACCTGATGCCTCCGGTCGTCATAGGTCCCACCGTTGCCATCATCGGACTTTCCCTGGCCGGCAATGCCGTTTCCGATGCCATGGGAGGTGCTTTCAATGCAGAAGTCGGTGCCTATGTTATGGACAGCCATGCCTGGGTCTGCCTGATCTGTGCACTGGTTACTTTACTGGTCGTGCTGCTCTGCTCCGTCTTCGGCAAGAAGATGATGCGGTTGATCCCCTTTATCATCGGTATCTGCGCAGGCTATGTTGTGGCTGTGATCTTTACGCTGATCGGAAATGCAACCGGCAATGCCGCACTTCAGATCGTAGACTTCTCCAAATTTGCCACCATGCAGTGGATTCCTGAGTTCACGTTCCTGACCGCTTTCAAAGGTTTTGACGGTGTCACCGGAACCTATATCCTGACCATTGCGGTTGCTTACATCCCTGTTGCATTTGTTGTATTCGCAGAACATATCGCTGACCACAAGAACCTCTCCTCCATTATCGGAAAAGACCTTCTGGAAGATCCCGGTCTGCACAGGACTATGTTTGGTGATGGTATCGGTTCCTTCGTCGGCGCGATCTTCGGCGGCTGCCCGAACACCACATACGGAGAATCCGTCGGCTGCGTTGCCATTACGGGTAATGCATCTGTGGTGACCATTCTTGCAACATCCATTATCGCGATCATTGCCTCTTTCATAGGACCTTTCGTAACATTCCTTTCCACGATTCCCGGATGTGTCATGGGTGGTGTCTGCATCACTCTGTACGGTTTTATTGCAGTGTCCGGTCTTAAGATGCTTCAGCCGGTCGACCTGAATGACAACCGTAACCTCTTTACCGCATCTGTCATCCTGATCTGCGGTATCGGCGGTATGGTCCTCAAGATCGGTGAGGTTACCCTGACCGAGATCGCAGTAGCCCTCATCCTCGGCATCATCGTGAACCTGATCCTCCGCAAACGGGAGAAAAAATAATTCGTCTTATTGTGAGAAATCAAAACCACCGGCTTAGCCGGTGGTTTGCTCTGCGGCTATAAGCCGCTGTTCCCGGCTTGCCCCTAAAGGGGCTCTGAAAGGTCCGCCTTCCGCGCTTCATTCCCGGGCCGGCTCTTAAGAGCCTCTTTCTATTGCC
>JAFWOB010000213.1 GCA_017510065.1 Parasporobacterium sp. | reverse complement strand
TCAGGCGCGGGCTGTATGCCTGCAGCGGGGGCTACAGGATCAACGCCGACTGCAGCGGGGCGGCGAACATCCTGAGGAAGGCGTTCCCGGGCGCGTGGGAAGGAACGGAGGATTTCCGGTTCCTGGCGTATCCGGAGACGAAAGGCTGGAAGGAACTCCAGCGCGGGCGGCGCGCGTAAAAGATCGCCACAGGTATTCCGGAGGGAGTGCTGTGAAAGATCCCGACGGATAGGGGGCCAATGGACGGTCCCGCATACGTACGGCCGGCCGGAAACGGTCCGAAAGGGGAAACCGGCACGACGGTCAAATATCAAAAGACCCGGAGGAACTTAAAGCCCGAAGGGCTTTGATACCACCTCCATCGGACGCGGCTCAGCACCGCATGGGGGGTGGAGGTTCATAGTTGGGTGTTCCAGTGGGGCGGTAAGGTGCGGATCGAAGGACCGGAGTATGCGGTGACAGAGTATAAGGAGATAGCGCGGAAGGCGTTAGAGGGGTAACATGAAAACAGCAATCGTATATTATTCCAAACATCATGGGAATACAAAGAAACTACTCGATGCCATTGCGGCAGTGGCCGATGTCGATCTGATCGATGTGACGTCAGATAAGGACGTGGATCTTTCCGGATATGACAGGATCGGCTTTGCCTCCGGCATTTACTACAGCAGTTTTGCAAAGCAGATCATTGCGTATGCGGAGGAAAATCTTCCGGATGAGAAACCGGTCTTCTTCATCTATACACATGGAGCGCCAAAGGGCGATTTCTTGAAAGGGATTCGTGCTGTCACGCAGAGAAAGAACTGTCCTGAGATCGGGGAATACCGCTGTCAGGGATACGATACGTTTGGACCGTTCAAGTTGGTGGGCGGCATCGCAAAAGGCCATCCGACAGCAGACGAGATTCGGAAGGCTGTGGAGTTTTATAAGGGCCTGGAGTCATGAGGATTATCATCTCTCCGGCCAAACAGATGAAGATAGACACGGATTCCTTTGTCTGTACGGAGCTGCCGGTTTTCACGGACCGTGCAGAGATCCTGAAGGACTGGATCCGGAGCCTCTCCTACGAGGAACAGAAGACGCTCTGGGCCTGCAACGATAAGATCGCCCGGCAGAACGCCGAGCGATTTGCGCATATGGACCTCACGAAAAATCTGACGCCTGCCTTGCTGGCTTATGACGGTATTCAGTATACCTACATGGCGCCGGCAGTATTTGAGGACGGCCAGTTTGACTATGTACAGGAACACCTGCGGATCCTATCCGGTTTTTATGGTGTGGTAAAGCCTCTAGACGGTGTAGTTCCTTACCGTCTGGAAATGCAGGCGAAGGCAGCGGTCGACGGTCACAGGAACCTGTATGATTTCTGGGGTGACAGCTTGTATCGTGAAGTGATGGACGACAGCCGTATCCTCATCAATCTGGCTTCAAAGGAATACGCAAAGTGTATCGAGAAGTATCTCCGGCCGGACGACCGCTACATTACCTGTGTATTTGGTGAGCCCACGGGCGGCCGCGTCGTCCAGAAAGGCGTTTACGCCAAGATGGCCAGAGGTGAAATGGTCCGGTTCATGGCCGGCATTCATGCGGAGGAGCCGGAGCAGATCAAAGCATTTGACTGGAGCGGGTATCGATTCGACGAAGGCCGTTCTTCAGCTGACGAATATGTTTTTATCCGGACAGAGATTCCGGGAAAGACATCTCGGAGGTGAGCACATTTGAGTGAAGCGTTTATAAAGATTGATCTGCACGGTCTGCGGCAGGAAGAAGCGATGAAGGTGATCGATAAGGCCATTGCAGCTGCAGAACCTACGACCTACCAGCTGCAGCTGATCCACGGATATAATCGGGGAACCAGTCTCAGGTCCATGATCTACGACTGGTACAGATACGAACCCAAAGTAAAGAGGATCATTCCCGGCGACAATCCCGGGATCACCGTGCTTATTCTGAAGGAGCTGCACTGATCGCGGCAAGGAAGAAGCTGATATTTTATGAAGATCATGATAAGTGCCTGTCTGGCAGGTGAGAATTGCAAGTATAACGGCGGCAATAACAGGAACGAAAAGATCCTGCGATTGATGGCCGAAAATGAAGTCATCACAGTCTGCCCGGAGCAGATGGGAGGTCTTCCTACTCCGCGGGTACCGTCCGAGATCAGAGACGGTGTGGTCACGGCGAAGGACGGCCGGATCGTGGATAAGGAATTCCGTGCCGGTGCCGCAAAGTGTCTGGAAATCGTCAGGCGTGAGAAGCCGGATCTCATCGTTCTTCAGTCCCGGAGTCCC
>JAFWOB010000212.1 GCA_017510065.1 Parasporobacterium sp. | reverse complement strand
GGCAATAGAAAGAGGCTCTTAAGAGCCGGCCCGGGAATGAAGCGCGGAAGGCGGACCTTTCAGAGCCCCTTTAGGGGCAAGCCGGGAACAGCGGCTTATAGCCGCAGAGCAAACCACCGGCTAAGCCGGTGGTTTTGATTTGGAGTTTGTTTTAAAATTGCGGAACTTCCTGCCCTGCAAACAAAAGCACATATTCATCAACATGCAGGATATATGGATGAACTGAACGATAGGGACCGAAGCCGGCGCCTTCCATGTATTTGCCGGTCCGGTGGATATCGAGCTCTTTGTCTGTGATCGGAGAGTATGTCCCGCAGCTGAACAGCCGGATTTCCTGATCCATGGTGACATATTGCAGAAACTCCCCGTTGTTGAAAAAGATCCAGACGGTATCCAGATTGTCCTTGTTGGTGGTGAAGGTTGGATGGGGCTGCTTTCTCAGAGCGGCCAGGATCATGCAGACTTCCGAACCGCTATCGGAAATGGCAAATGCTTCCGCCGGCGATGGCAAAAACTCAAGAGGAAGCTCTTCCGCCAATGCTGCGGAGGCGCTGCAGTATGTAAAGATCAGTGATAAGGAAAGCAATAACAGAATGATTTTCTTCATGGCAGGTCTCTCCCTTATAGATCAGATTGTTTGCAAAGCAAGTATAGCGTGAGCAGAGAGAAAAGTAAATGATCCCATAAAGGTATCTGATCTGATGATTGTTTGCACAACGGAGCTTATATACTTTACAGGTCAGGTCTGATAAAATGAAACCGACACCATTGGCCGAACAAAAAGGAGGAAGGATATGAAACACGCATTCGTTATCATTCTGCTGGTACTGGCGGCTTTACTTGCCCGATGCTCTGTTCCGGAATTCACTGCGCCTGAAGGTCCTGCAGTCCCGGATGGTACGACAGCGCCTGACTCCTCAACAATCCCGGATACGTTACAGCCCGGTGGAAAGAATGGGAAAGGTAGTGTACCTGCGTCAGAAGATGAGATTGCCGGACTGCTGGGTTACTGGAGATGCGGATACTCCTATTACATGGAAATCGGGGAGGATGAGCTTATCATACGCGACTCCTTGAAAAGACCGATCATGGAAACCGGCTATGATGTAGTGAAGGATCAAGAAAAACTATACCTGCAGCCGGAAGAGGATTTCTTTACCTATCCTTATCTGGAAGAACCTTATGCAACGGTAACAGAATTCTATTGTGAGGATGGAACGATCTACCTTCATTATTTCCACCACTATATGCCGGATGAAACGAAGGAAGCGATTTTTGAGGCAACGGAGGAAGGACCTTTTGACAATATCCTGATCCGGGATGATGAATTTCTGGAGGAGCTGCAGGGCAGATGGGTGGAAGATCCGTCCGGTTTCTCTGTTCTTACGATCAATGGAAACCATATGACAATTGGTTATGAATCAGATGGAGAATATACTGTTCTGGATGAAATGGACATACATGTGATCTCTTACACGTATTCTCTGGAACGGGTTTATCTGATCCAGGATGACCTGATCGAAACGGAATTCTATGGATTTACCCAGTTTGAATATCTGAACGGAAGACTCTGTACGAATGAAATGGTCATGGATGCGGATTGGGATACCAGCGTTGAGTTTGTCAAGACAGAGGAGAAGTAAACAAAAGATGATAAATATCAAATTGATCGCGGAACAGATCATGGCAGAAGCCGGCAAGGTCATCCTTGGCAAGGAGGACCGGATCCGGCTGATCGTCATGGCGATATTTGCCGGAGGACATATCCTGTTGGATGATGTACCCGGAACAGGCAAGACCACGCTGGTGAAAGCACTGGCTATCGCCCTGGGCTGCCGTTCAGGCAGGATCCAGTTCGTCCCGGATATGCTGCCCAGCGATATTATCGGCATGAACATCTACAACCAGAAAACCAGGGAGTTCGAACTCAGGGTCGGACCTGTTATGACTAATATCCTGCTGGCGGACGAGATCAACCGGGCAATCCCCAGAACTCAGTCCGCACTCCTGGAGGCAATGGAAGAGAACCAGATTTCCATTGACGGAGGGCTGATTTCCCTTCCGCAGCCGTTTATCGTTCTGGCTACCCAGAATCCGGTGGATGCGGAAAATACGTTCGCTCTGCCGGCTGCCCAGATGGATCGGTTTCTGATCAAACTGAGCCTGGGGTATCCCTCCGAGGAGTCGGAGAAAGAAATGCTGAAGCGTTCCGGTGACGGATTGGACTTCAGTATTCTAGAGCCGGTCACTTCGCCGGAAGAGATCCTGACAGTGCGAAAAGAATTGAATGCTGTCAAAGTCTCGGATCTGGTGATGGACTATATCGTTGCCATCGGCAATGCCACAAGGTGTCATCCGCAGCTGAAAGCAGGAGCCAGTCCGCGTGCGGCCAAAGCCCTGTACCGGGCGTCCAAGAGCTGGGCTGCTATGGACGGAAGAGACTATGTCACGCCGGATGACGTCAAGGAGATTGCAGTTCCGGTTCTTGCCCACAGGCTGGTTCTTAAAAATACCGTAAGCCGTTCGGAAGGAAATGAACAGGCGTTGATCCGTTCCATTCTGGAAGAAGTGCAGGCATCTCCGACGGAAGAAGAAGTATACAGATCCCTGACCAAGGAGTAAATAGTTGAAAAACAGGCTTGTAGGAAATAAATCCAGCTATCTGGTCTTTTGGCCGGTCATCGCATTTCTGGGAGCAGCAGCGATCGCCGGCTTCCTTTTTAAACTGCAGGTTCTGGCTTTTGCCGCAGTTGTTTTGTTCCTGCTGGCTCTGGTCTGCCGGCTCTGGATCATACAGGCTGGCAAAAACATGGAATTCCGGATGACAGGAGAGTCCACAGGCCTTTATCCCGGCCAGAAAAGCGATTTTATATTTCATATCAAAAATAACAAGCTTGTTCCTGTATTGTGGGCGGATCTGTTCTATCCCCTTGGCAAAGATCTGTGCATCACTCCGGAAGAGACCAGGCCGGCGATGGAATGGGAAAAACTGCTGCTTCGGGAAGATGGTGCATCGGAAGAAATCGTGGGGGAGAGTCATCTGTCTTCTTTTTCCTGGTACGAGGCCAAGACTGTGACCGTGCGGTGGACCGCCAGGCATCGCGGGATCTATTCCAACAAGGGGTGGAGTCTTCGGACAGGAGATGGTTTTGGCCTGGGACAGACAGAACAGAAACTGAGCATGGGATATCTGAGGGATATGGCAGTGTTCCCGGACCGGATCCCGGTCAACAGCGATTATTTTGTAAAAAATGCGTGGAACAGCGATACCGGTACTCACGGAGTGCTGGAAGATCAGACTGTGATCCGGTCGGTCAGGGAATACCAACCCGGAGACAATGTGAAACACATCAACTGGAGGCTGGCAGCCAGGGGGCTTCCTCTCAGCGTGAATCTGTACGAAGAGATTCTTCCGCAGAATACCTTTTTTATCTTCGATGGCGAAAGCTTTTCGGGGCCGGAGTCGCATAGGGAAGAGATGGAGGAGGCTCTCTGTGTGATCGGTTCTGCTGCAGCCTCCCTGGGGGAACGCAATATCCGCTGCGCACTGAGTATGAGCGAAGGCGCATATAGTCAGGTCTATCAAAATGTTCAGGATAATGCAGATCCCCGGCAGCTTTTATGGGCGTTGGCAGCTTATCAGCCGGCAGAGGCGGTAAAAGATGATTCCAACAAGATCATCCGGCAGAAGAGCAGATTTGATCCTTCGTTTATCGGGGAAGAAGCGCATAAAGCGAGCAGATGCTACTATTTTGTCTACAATCCGGATCTCTGCGACCAGAGTCTGATCAGCCTGATCGGGGAAGAAAAAGTGACTGTTCTTTCTTATCTTCCGGGCAGACCATCCCTGAGGTATCGTACGAGAGAAGTCAGAAGCCTGATCCTGAAAGGAGGAAAGTGATGGAAGGAAGACGTCCGTTTTCCGGTATCATGCTGCAGCTTTCCATCGCAGGGATCGGCTGCATGCTGTACAATATCCCCAACCAGGCAGGAGATAAGAGCCCTTTCCTTCTGTACGTGCTCCTGTTTGCCTATGGACTGGTCAGTTGGGGTCTCAACGCTGTCTTTCTGCGAAAAGAACGGACGATCGGCGCAGCCGTCCTGTTCAACATCCTGCAGATCTGCGCAGGATGGGCAGTGTCATTTTTGCTGCGGCAGATCACCGGTCTTCCCACCGGGATCTTTTTCGGGATCTGCTTCTTCCTTCTGTCTCTGATCTCTTTCAAGACCATCACGGGAGGAATGCGGCTCAGCTGGCTGATGCTGTGTTTTGATGTGTCCGCTGCGCTGGTCCTTATCTGTTCTCTGTTCATCGGAATGGGAAACGGACAGGAGTACGCCCTGATCCCAGGTGTTCTAGGAGCTGCTTCAGCATTTGCCGGATTGGTCGCTGTAAGAACCGGCAGCCAGATCCCGGGAAGGGATCGGATGATGATCGTTTTGTTGGTTCTTCTGATCATCCTTGCAGCATTCCTGATCTGCAGTCTGGCAGGCGGAGCTCTGGGAGCAGGTGCTGCCGGCATCATATCGGGAATCGGTGCGTTCTTCCGGCTGCTGTGGGATCTGATCCGGCGTTTTTTCCAGTATTTAGGCCGATTCTTTAAACAGGAAACATCTGAAGCGATAGATCTGGATATGGGACCGGGATTCAGTATGGAGGGAGAACGAGGCGGGGAAGAAGTGCAGTTTTCCATTATCCCGCTGCTGATCTTTGTCGGGATACTGGCCCTTGCCGGTGTGATCGTCTTTACAGCTTTGTACCGCAGGCATCGGATCGCCGGGGAAAAGAAAGTACGTGCCGTCAGCCGGCAGGCAGTGGTCTCGGATCGAGTATCCCTCTTGAAGGCCCTTAAGATCTGGTTTGGGAAAATGCGCCGGCACATGAAGATCCGTCTCTATTTCATAAAGAACAGGAAGACCCCGGCCGGCAGGTTCTTCCGGCTGGTCCGTTCCTTGAAAAGAAGCGGCCATGCCCTGATGACAGGGGAGACTCCGCGGGAGTTTCTGGAACGGTATATCGAGAGCCTGAAACCGGAGGACAAAAGGATCCCGGAACTCAAGAAACTGACAACGGAACTGGAATTGCAGCTGTACCGGTAAATGCATGCCTGAAGCAAACCCCGATCTTTCGGAAATAATATGGAAAAACCGTAGAATATGTGCCTGCAGCCTGCGGTTTTCCTTGCCAATCGATCATTCAGTTGCTATACTTTAAGTTGCTGAAAAAACGGCAAAAGGAGAAATAATACACCATGAAGATTTTATACAATAACGGACAGGCAAGTGAATGCCCTCCGGAACTGGAACAGGAAGTACTCCGCCACTCGGCGGCACATATTATGGCACAGGCGGTAAGCCGTCTGTATCCCGAGGCAAAGTTTGCATATGGTCCGGCCACGGAAAAGGGCTTCCACTATGATATTGATCTGGGGGAACGCACCATCAGTGAAGAGGATCTTCCGGCAATCGAGCAGGAGATGAAAAAGATCGTGAAGGAAAACCTTCCTTTCAAGGTCTATGCATTGCCCAGAGCAGAAGCAATCCAGCTGATGAAAGACCGGGGCGAGATCTATAAAGTCGAGCATATCGATGATCTAGCGGAAGACGCTGTCATCACCTTCTATCAGCAGGGCGATTACATCGATATGTGTGTGGGACCGCATCTCACCTATACGAAAGCGCTGAAGGCGTTTAAGCTGACCAATGTATCCGGTGCCTACTGGAAAAACGATCAGAACAATAAGATGCTGACAAGACTGAACGGCGTGGCATTCAAGACCCAGGAAGAACTGGAAGAATATGAAGTCGCCGTCAGAGAGGCAAAGGCCCGCGACCATCGCCGTATCGGCAAGGACATGAGACTGTTTATGACCGATGACCTGGTAGGAAGGGGACTGCCGATGTTCCTGCCGAAGGGCTATACCATCTGGCAGGAGCTGGAAGATTATATCAAGGACAAAGAGCGTGCCCTCGGTTATCAGCATGTGCTTACCCCTTGTGTGGGCACTGTCGGTCTGTATGAGACCAGCGGACACTGGGAGCATTATCGGGACAATATGTTCCCGGTCATGGACGTGGAAGGTGAAAAATTCGTTCTTCGTCCGATGAACTGCCCGCATCATATGATGATCTATGCAAACCGGATGCATTCCTATCGTGATCTCCCGCTGCGTATCGGCGAGATCGCACACGATTTCCGGTTCGAGCCCAGCGGAACACTGAAGGGCATTGAGAGAGGACGTCATTTCTGCCAGAACGATGCTCATCTGTTTGTAACACCGGAACAGATCAAGGACGAGGTCAGCAGTGTTGTAGACCTGATCTTTGATGTTTACAAGGATTTCGGTATTACGAATTACCGCTGCGTGCTGTCCCTGAGAGATCCGGAGGACAAAGTCAAATATCATCAGGACGATGAAATGTGGGAGAAGGCAGAAAGCGCCCTGCGTGAAGTCCTGACGGAACTGGGTATCCATTTCACGGAAGAGATCGGCGAAGCAGCATTTTACGGTCCCAAACTGGATGTCAATGTACAGCCGGCTGTTGGAGCGGAATATACGCTGTCTACCTGCCAGCTGGACTTCTGCCTCCCGGCCAAGTTCCAGCTTACTTACACCGACAAGGACGGCAGTGAAAAGACACCGGTTGTTCTGCACCGTGCAATCCTCGGAAGTCTTGACCGTTTCATGGCATATCTGATCGAAGAGACCAAGGGTATTTTCCCGACATGGCTGGCTCCTGTTCAGGTCAAGGTCCTGCCGGTTTCCGAAAAGAGCCTGGACTATGCGGAAAAAGTTTACGGCGAACTGCGCCGGGCACGCATCCGTGCCGAGTTGGATGACCGTAATGAAAAGATCGGCTACAAGATCCGCAGCGCAAGACAGGATGACAAAGTTCCTTACATGATCATTGTAGGAGAAAAGGAAGTAACCGAAGGTAATATCTCCGTTCGTGACCGTGCTACCGACCAGACCAATTCCTATGACCTGCCTGCTTTTATTGAAAAACTGCAGCAGGAGATCAAAGATCACGTCCGGTAAGAGATTGTGTATAATCACAGAGTATGTCCGCAGCTTGTACAGGCTGCGGACTTTTTCGTATAAAAATTGATGCTTTACCTGAGTGAACCTATCTGCTATTATAGTTGCAGCCCGGACACCTTTATTCCGGGCCCCAGTGTCCGCTATATGCGGATATCATATATAAGCCGGCGGCTTCGCTGCCGGCGGAAGAGAAGGAGGAGGCGCCATGCCGCAGGAAGACGAACAGCGCGATGTTTTTTCGCCGGAGGATCATCCATGGCTATCCCTGCCGGACGATTCCCTGGATGAAGCACTGAGATACAGCCTGGACGAGATCCGGATCGCTTAAAATCAGATATCGACATCTATTATTTGCAGCATACGGTGTTCTCACTCAGAGAATACAGATCTGTTGTCCCCTTAAAAACCGGAAGATCTATCCTTATTATTTAAGGACAGATCTTTTTTTTCTGCAGATTTCCTGCCGGACTGCAGTGAGGATTGCAATCTCCTCCGGTTTGGATATACTGATAATAGAAACAGATCCTGCCAACCAGGATGATAGGAGGAACATGAAATGTATCCTGACAGAAACGAGATCGCCTGCGACTGCATGAGCGTCACCGTCGGAGATCTGGAAGATGCTGTCGCTGCCGGCGCCCGAACTGTGGAAGCCGTTGTTGAGATAACGAAAGCCGGGCAGGGGTGCGGGGCCTGCGGCGGATGCAAGGAACTGATCAAGGTCATTTTGAGTAAAACACAATGAAGATCGTATGTTACGGAGATTCCAATACATATGGCTGGGACCCCAGTTATTTTTCCGGCAACCATTATGCCCGTCCCTGGCCGGAGCGGATGGCTGAGATAACAGGTCACGAAGTGGTAAACTGCGGGGAGCCGGGCAGAACCTTGCCGTTCAGAAAGGAGTACCTGGAATGGTTCTGCAGGGATGTGCGGGCAAATGCACCTGATCTCCTGCTGATCATGCTTGGGACAAACGATCTGTTCTATGCTTCAGAGTCCACGGCAGATGCCGTGGCGGCGCGTATGAAGGAAATGATCCGTTGTGCCATGGAAAACCAACTGGCCGAAAAAATCCTGCTTCTTAGCTGCCCTCACGTTCTGTTGATGGACAGCCATGTTTCGACTGTGCTGGAAGAAATCTCCGAACGGTACCGTTGGATCGCAAAAGAGGAAGGAATCGGATTTGCCGATGCATTTCGCTGGGACATTCCGCTGGCCTTTGACGGAGTGCATTTTACGGAAGACGGACACCGGATATTTGCGGAAAAGATCAGCAGCGTGATCACAGATATTATTAAGTAACATAACGTCTGACAGAGAATGAAAGATCGGTGAAAATGAATCTGAGAAGAGAAGCCTTAACGAAATTTCTATCCGGACTGGTATTGATGGGAGTACTCCTTTTCCTGCCGGCGGGTTCATTTGCTTATTGGCAGGGTTGGCTTTTGATCGGGATCTTATTCGTTCCTATGTTCTTTGCAGGACTGGTCATGCTGAAGAGAAACCCCGAACTGCTGCAAAAAAGACTTCGGGACCGGGAAGAACAGAACGAGCAGAAAGCGGTGATCTTCATGAGCGGACTGATGTTTCTGGCAGCGTTTATCGTGGCGGGACTTAATTTTCGGTTCCAATGGATCGTGATGCCTTCATGGATCTGTGTTGCTGCAGCAGTACTGTTTTTGCTTGGCTATCTTCTGTATGCAGAGGTGCTGCGGGAAAATGTCTGGCTTTCCCGGACGGTGGAGGTGCAGGAAAACCAGAAGGTGATCGACACCGGACTGTACGGGATCGTCCGCCATCCCATGTATCTGAGTACGCTGATTTTATTCCTGTCCATGCCGCTGGTACTTGGCTCTGTTATTTCTTTTGTGATCACGCTTTTGTATATTCCGCTGATCGCCCGGCGCATACGGAACGAAGAGCAGGTACTGGAAGCGGGACTGCAGGGTTATACGCAATATAAAAAGAAAGTAAAGTATAAAGTGATCCCGTTTGTATGGTGAGGCAAAGAAATGAAACATTATATTATTGCGAAATTCAAAGACAGAAACGATACGGAAAAACTTTTGCCGGAGATCACGGCGCTGTTTGAAAAGACGCTTTTACTGGATGGCGTGGAGAAAGTGGAGATCCACAAGTCCAACAGTTCCCGGGAAAACCGGTACAGCATTATGATCGAGATGACGCTGACCCCGGATGGGCTGGAACATTTTGATGCATCCGAAGTCCATCATAGATGGAAAGACCTGTACGGCAGCAGGTTGGAGAGCAAAGCGATCTTTGACTGCGAATGAAATATATGTGAGAGCAGGGCAGTATTGCCTTCAAAATGAAACAGCACCCTCATCGGGCGCTGTTTCAGGTTTGTGTTAAACGTATCACTTAAAAGGGAGTGGGTGCGGGGGACACCCGTGATTATGAAAAATGCTTGATTGCTTCCCAGCAACTGTATGTATGATACAAACAGCCCGTGAACAAATCATGTTAAAAAAGTGAAAGGTTTGTGAACTTGGACATTGTTATCGTCATAATATTCACACCGGTTCCGGTGGATTATGTTATAATATTACAGGAAAAAAGCTGCCGGGAGGCACTGAAGGAAAGGGTTGCTTAAATGGAATACAAACATGTTGTTCAGTATTATGAAACTGATAAAATGGGGATCACCCATCATTCCAACTATGTCCGTTGGATGGAAGAAAGCAGGGTGGATTTCCTGGCAAAGATCGGCTGGCCGTTTGAGCGGTTGGAACAGCAGGGCTTTGCTTCTCCTGTGACAAGACTGGAATGCAAATTTGTGAGGCCGTCTACCTTTGCGGATGTGATCACCATCTATACGCAAGTCAAGGAATTTGACGGGGTTATCCTGACATTTGAATACAAAATGGAAAAGCCGGACGGAACCGTGGTCTTTGTGGGAGAAAGCAAACACTGCTTCGTGAATCTGGAAGGAAAACCCATCAGGGCAGACAGAGCATGCCCTGAGTTCTGTGAGGAACTGCGAAAGCAAAAGGAAGTAAAATGATATGAATAAAAATGATTTTGCACCGACACCACCTATGGGGTGGAACAGTTATGATTATTATAATACGGCGGTAAATGAAGAACAGGTCCTGGCCAACGCGGCATTTATGGCAGAGCATCTCCGTCAGTTCGGCTGGGAGTATGTCGTTGTTGATATCCAGTGGTATGCCTATGATACCGGGACGGAACCGGAGTTTCAGTATATCCCCTTCGGTCGTGTGGAAATGGATGAATACTCCAGGCTGATCCCCTGCCCGGACAAATTTCCATCGGCAGAAGGCGGCAAAGGATTTGGTCCTTTAGCAGACCGGATCCATGCCATGGGGCTGAAATTCGGCATCCATATCATGCGAGGCATTCCGCGGGAAGCAGCGCATCGTCATGGGAAGATACTGGGAAGTGAAATGACGGCTGACCGTGTTGCCGATCCCGCCAATATCTGTTTCTGGAATCCCGATATGTATGGGGTACGGACAGACCTTGCGGCTTCCCAGGCATATTATGATTCCCTGTTCCGGCTCTATGCGCAGTGGGGCGTCGATTTTGTCAAATGCGACGATATCTGCCGGGAAGACATGGCATCGGCTCACGAGGAGATCCGGATGCTGCATGAGGCAATCATGCGCTGCAGCCGGCCTATCGTACTCAGTCTCTCTCCCGGTCCGGCAAAGATCCAGGAAGCGCAGCATTATAAAAAGTATGCCAATATGTGGCGGATCACGGATGATTTCTGGGATACCTGGCCGCTCCTGAAAGAGATGTTCCGCCGCTGCGATCTCTGGCAGGGACAATATGAGAAAGGCAGTTATCCGGATTGTGATATGCTGCCCGTCGGAAGGATCGGAGGCTGTTTCGGGGAAGGGGCAGAACGTTTGAGCGGTCTGACAACAGATGAGCAGAAAACGATGATGACCCTTTGGACGATCTGCGGCTCGCCTCTTATGATCGGCGGGGAGCTGACCATGATGCGGAAGGAAGACCTGAGCCTTCTTACGAATGAGGACATTCTTCTGATGCATCATGGCGCGGAAAGGGCAAGACAGTTGAGCAGGGATACGAAAGAAGCAGTCTGGGCATCCCTGGATGAGAAGAACGGGACCGCCTATCTTGCCATCTTCAATCTTGCTGATGAGGAGCGAGGGATCATCCTCTGGAACGGTGCTCTGAATACGCATGGCTTCCCGGATTTTTCCGGGAAGGATCTGAAAGAATTGTGGACCGGACAGCAGATCAGCGTACGAGACAGTCTGGCAGTCACTGTCCCGGCTCATGGAGTGAGCGTCTTTTCCTGGAAGCCGGAGACACTGTAAAGAGGCGGCGGATCGGGAAATACAGAAGGAGGCTTTAACAATGAAACTGACATTCATCGGAGCAGATCATGAAGTAACAGGGTCCTGCACGCTGATCGAAGCCTGTGGGAAACATATCCTGGTGGATTGCGGACTGGAGCAGGGAAGGGATCTTTATGTCAACTGTGAGATCCCGGCAGCCCCGGCCGACATTGATGCATTGCTGCTGACCCATGCGCACATTGACCATTCCGGCAAGATTCCGGCACTTGTTGCGGCCGGCTACAACGGACCGATCTATGCGACGGAGGCAACCCGCAGACTGTGTGATATCATGCTCCGGGATTCCGCCCATATCCAGGAAAATGAAGCAGAGTGGAAAAACCGCAAGGCAAAGAGGGCTGGAGAAGAAGCGGTAGAGCCGATCTATACGGTGAAAGATGCGGAGGCTTCCATCAAGCTGTTCAAATCCTGTTATTACGGCGAAGAGTATCAGATCTTTGACGGGATCAGCATCCGCTTCCTGGATGCGGGTCATCTGTTGGGATCGTCCAGCATCCTGGTTACGATCACGGAGAACGGGCAGACACGCAAGGTTCTCTTTTCCGGTGACGTCGGCAATATTGACAGACCTCTGATCCGGGATCCGGAAAAGCCGCAGGAAGCGGATTTTGTGATCATTGAATCCACCTATGGCGACAGGCTGCATGGAGTGCGCGGCGACTATGTCACCCAGCTGGCCGATATCATCCAGGAAACCTTTGACCGCGGGGGAAATGTGGTGGTTCCGTCGTTTGCAGTTGGAAGAACCCAGATCCTTTTGTATCTGATCCGTATTATCAAGGAAGAACATCTGATCAGAGGACACGAGAATTTTCCGGTCTATGTCGACAGTCCGCTGGCGGTGGAAGCAACGGGGATCTATGCGCAGCCGCTGACTGCTTTTTATGATGAAGAAACACTGGAACTTCTTTCCAAAGGGATCAATCCGATCAAGTTCGATCATCTCTATCTGTCTGTTACATCGGAAGACTCAAAAAGGATCAATTTTGACCCGACGCCGAAAGTGATCATTTCCGCTTCCGGCATGTGCGAAGCAGGGCGGATCCGTCATCATCTGAAACATAATCTCTGGCGGCCTCAGTGCAGCGTCGTTTTTGTGGGCTACCAGACGGAAGGCACGTTGGGCAGAAAGCTTCTGAATGGAGCGGAGAGTGTGAAGCTCTTTGATGAAGAAATCGCGGTTCGGGCTCAGCTTCGGGAGATCTCGGATATCAGCGGACATGCGGACCGAAACCTGCTCCTTGAATGGCTGGGCAATCTGAAACAGCCTCCGAGAAAAGTCTTTGTGAATCACGGACACGATACCGTCTGTGATATCTTTGCTGAAACGATCCGGGAAAAGTTGGGATTCGACGCATCGGCTCCGTTCAGCGGGGATGCATATGATCTGCTCCTGGAGGATTTTACAGAGCGTTCCCCGATCGTCAGGACGGTTACGAAAAAGACACTCGCCAAGGAGAAAGCATCAGCTGTTTATAAGGAACTGGTCGATGCGGGGCAGCGCCTGCTGGAGGTTATTGAACACAACAGGGGAGGCGCCAACAAGGATCTGGAGAGATTTACCGAGCGCATCAATTCTCTGTGTGACAAATACGACCGTTAAAGGAGAGTCCGATTGAGTACCGGGATCATCGCGATCATTATCATCATAGCCGTTATAGTGCTGTATGCGACCAATATCATTCCTTATCCGGTCACTTCGCTGTTGGCGTGTACCGCCATGGTCGTATTTAACGTCATTCCCTTTTCCACTGCATTTGCCGGTTTCGGCAGTGACGTGATCATGCTCGTAGCGGGAATGATGGTGATCGGGAATGCTTTATTTGAGACCGGTGCAGCAAAGATGCTCGGCGCAGGAATGATCAGGATCTGCGGAAAAAGTGAACGGGTGTTTTTGCTGGTCAGTCTGATCTTCGCATCCATTATGACGACCTTTTGCAGCAACACGGCGACGATCGCTCTTATGATGCCGGTTGTATCCGCCGCAGCAAAAGTGAATGAAAGGATCCGGAAGAAAAACTGCTTCATGGCGCTCGGCATGGCTTCTGTTCTGGGAGGAGGCCTTACGATGGTTGGTTCTTCCCCTCAGCTTGTTGTGCAGGAAATCCTTATTGCAGGAGGCGTCCGGCCCATCGGCTTTTTTGAAATGATGTCTGCCGGGCTTCCCCGGGTGATCGTGCTGATCCTGTATTTTACTACGATCGGATATGCGCTTCAGAAAAAGGTATTTACCTTTGAAGAAACCCCGGATGAGGAGGAAGCAGAAGTCAAAGAGCAGCCGCCGAAATGGAAAGCTTATGTTTCTCTCGGCATTCTGGCAGCCTGCGTGATCAGCTTCATAGCGCAGATTGTATCAGTCGGGACAACGGCACTGATCGGATCGCTGGCCTGCATCCTTACCGGATGTATCAGCTGGAAAAATGTCGTGACAAAAATGAACTGGAGTACATTGATCGTTCTGGGAGGGGCGATCGGTTTTGCGACCGGGTTGGATAAGAGCGGCGGCGGAGCCATGATAGCAGGCTTTTTCGTCAGGCTTTTGGGAGATCACATTGATTTCTTCGCCCTGATCGCAGTCTTTGTCCTGCTTTCAACGATCCTTGCAAATATCATGTCCCACACAGCAACAGTCTCTATCCTGGTTCCCATCGCCATAGGACTTACTCAGCAGCTGGGATATGACAGTACCATGATTGCCATCGCCATTATCCTGGGAGCCTGTATGTCGTGTGTTTCGCCGATCGCGACACCGCCGATCACCATGACCCTACGGGCAGGCTACCGATTTTCCGACTATGTCAAAGTCGGGGGACTGCTCAATCTGATCAACTATCTTGTAACGATCGGCGCCTTTTTCGTACTGGTCAGGATCGTTTAATATACTTCTCGGTAAAAAAAGGCCGCCGGCATGGCGGCTTTTTCTGTTGATAAACTGAGAATTCCGGTTATCAGCTTAAAAAATGTACAAAATCTTGAGTTGTGTACCCTTTTAATAAGTAATGCCATGCTGTTATCTCTAATGACTCGTGCAATATTAACAATAAAAAGTGGTTGAGTATAGTAATTTCAGCCAATTTCGGAGATGAGAAATCAGGGAAATCTTGCTTGTGGTCGATTGATCAATAAAAAAAGGGTACACAACTCAAAAATCTGTACACTTTCAGATCATAATCCAGTTTATTTGGATCAGTCGACGAATGCCTGCTGTTTGTTGTATAATAATTACGAAGTTTTTCCGGAAAAAGTAAAGGAGTAATGAGCCATGGCTTCCAGCAGGGAGTATCTTGATTTTATATTGGAGCAGCTTTCCGGATTGAAAGATGTGTCATATCGTGCCATGATGGGGGAGTTCATCATATATTACAGGGGCAAGGCTGTCGGCGGTATCTATGATGACCGCTTTCTTGTAAAACCTGTGAAAGCCGCGAAAAAATTGATGCCGGATGCTGACATGGAACTTCCGTATGAAGGAACAAAGGAAATGCTGCTTGTGGATGAGCTGGATAATAAAGAGTTTTTGAGACAATTGCTGGAATCGATGTATGAAGAACTGCCTGCTCCCAAGAAAAAGAAGTAAGAAGGCGCTGTTGGTCATAGGAAACAGGGCAGGTTGCAGAGAGGGGATTTATGAGTCAGACAACGAAGGAACAGATATCCTCAGAGGAAAAATATGTTGTGATCAAACGGCCTACTGTGCTGGCCGTAGTGATCGGGATCCTTCTGGTCGCTGTTGATGCGGTGCTTGTCTTTACCAGGTACCGTTCAGCGTTTACCATTATCATGCTGGTGGCCGGTATCCTGTATATCGGAGTGTATATTTATCTTCTTCTGAAATATAAGAGGGCGGTGAAAGAAGCGGTAAGTCAGGGGTACACCGTGAAAGACAAAGTGGATGAACGCGTGGAAAAAGCAATGGAACTGGCTCGTATCAAGTTTGCGGGCCGCGTCGATAAAGCAGGTGCAGACTATTTTGAGGGGCATCTCAGCAGTGTTGCCGAACTGGTTTCCTCCGATGAGGAAAAGATCGTTGCCTATCTGCACGATATCCTGGAAGATACCGATTATCCGGAAGAGAAACTGCGAAAAGAATTCGGGGATGAGATCACGGATGCCATTTGTCTGCTGACTCATCAGGGAAGGTTGGATGAAGAAGGATATCTGGAGTATATCCGCAACTTGAAAGAGTCCGGTAATAAGCTGGCGATCGCGGTCAAGATTGCGGACCTTACCAATAACAGCGACTATACCCGCCTCGGGGCATCCAGCCCGGATGAGCTGAAGGATGTAGACCGGAGAAGATGGGAGAAGTATCGGAAATCACTGGAGATACTGACTGAGGCAGAAAAAGCATGATCGTATCAGAGATCTTATATCATCTTCAGAAAAAAGCCCTGCAGGAGGAGCCGCTGAAAGAACGGTTCCTGAAAACCAGGGAATCGCAAAAGCCTCTGGCGGCTTTCTGCGAATTGTGCCGTGAACTGGGATATGAGATCTATCCGATGGATATTATCGCTGCCGGTGAAGAATCCTATGCCGCCATGAAGCGTTCGACCAACGGGGGTGGTGAGAATTCTCCTTTGCTTGAAGGAGAAGATGATTTTTATGAGGATTTCTTCGCGCCTCTTACGACAATTCGGAAATAAAGAAAGCGTCCCCGTCATCGGGACGTAAGGAGCATATAAATGGAAAACGAACAATTAACGGACCTTTCACAGCATATACAGGAACTGATCGAAGAACTGGATGATATCAAGGATGAACTCAGCGACCTTCTGGAAGAAATGGAAGAAGAGGCTGCTGAATCTGCATCCTGCGATGAAGAAACAGGGATCGGAGACATATATCCCGGTCTCAGGAATATCTATGATCTTGTGGAGAAATCTTATATTCATCTGAACGAGGCAGAAGAGCAGTTGGATGACATGTTCTGAAAGAGGAATGAAATATGCTGGATCTGTTTTTTTATATGAATCCTGTTTTGATCGCAGCGGCTGTCATTCCCGCAATCCTGCTGCTGATCTATGTATATAAGGCAGACAAACTGGAGAAAGAATCGCCGGGGATATTGTTTTCTCTGGTGGTTTACGGCGTGTTGTCCACCTTTCTGGCGCAGCTGGCTGAGCGTGTGGGCGACTGGATCCTGACTGCGCTTCAGCCTTCGGTCGTGCTTTACAATATACTGCTGTTCTTCGGCGTAGTTGCTTTTGCGGAAGAGGGATTTAAATATCTGGTTCTGAAACTGCGGACCTGGAAGTCCCCGGAGTTTAACTGCCAGTTTGACGGCGTCGTATATGCGGTGTTTGTCGCTCTGGGATTTGCTCTTTGGGAAAACATTGGCTATGTGTTGTCCTATGGGTTTGGAACAGCGCTTATCCGTGCGGTCACGGCGGTTCCGGGGCACGCCTGTTTCGGCGTATTTATGGGCGTCATGTATGGCCTGGCCAAACGGTATGCTCTGGCCGGGGAGGAGCGAAAGTCAAAGATGTACAGAAAGCTTGCTGTGATCCTGCCGGCGCTGCTGCACGGCACCTATGATTTCATAGCTACTATACATGAAGATGGGATCAGCTGGATCTTTGTTGTGTTTGTTATCGCCGTGTTCCTGTGGGCGTTCCTGCTGGTCAGGAAAACAGCCCGGAAGGACCGGTATCTGTAAAGAAGGCGTATCATATGGCTGAAAGAATACCAGGCGGAGAGCCGCTGGAGATCGAACGTAAATTTCTGATCCGCTATCCGGATCTGTCACTGCTGGAGCAGATCTGCAGCCGCAAGGCAGAGATCTGCCAAACCTATCTGGTTTCGAAGGATCAGTGCTCCAGAAGAGTCAGACGCAGGGAATACGGCGGCAGGATCGAGTACTGGTATAATGAAAAGCAGAAACTCACAGACATGACCCGTATCGAACGGGAACAGCAGATCACAGAAGAAGAGTATCTGGAATTGCTGAAGGAAACGATTCCCGGATCCGGGACTATCAGGAAAACACGATATGATCTGCCCTGTGGGGATTTGTGTTTTGAAATTGACATTTTTCCGGAATGGAGCGACCGCGCCTTCGCGGAAGTGGAACTGGTTAACGAGAGCCAGGGCTTTAACGTTCCGGATTGCCTTACGATCATAAAAGAAGTCACAGCGGACAAACGTTATACCAACAAGTCCCTGGCGATTAACGGGTTTGTATATGAAGATTACAGCATTAACTGAAAACACTTCGCAAGCCGGCCTTCCAACGGAACACGGCCTGAGCCTGTTCATTGAAACTGCGGAACACCGGATCCTCTTTGATACCGGGCAGTCGGAACTGTTCGCGGAAAATGCAAAGCGGCTTAAGATCGATCTTGGCACAACCGACATAGCTGTCATTTCCCACGGGCATTTTGACCACGGAGGCGGATTGGAAACATTTCTGAAGATCAACCCTGCAGCGCCGGTTTATATTAGCCGCTATGCGTTCGAGCCGTATTACAGATCAGACGGGGAATACATCGGCCTGGATCTGTCGCTGAAGGAAAGCGACAGGCTCCGTTTCACAGAGGATGTTACGGTGATCGGCAATGGTCTGACATTGTATTCCTGCAATGGCAGGGAGAAGGCATTTGACCTGGTTCCTTCGGGGTTGGGGAGAAAAGAAAACGACGTGCTCATGGAAGATGACTTTCGCCATGAACAATATCTTCTGATCGAAGAGGATGGAAAAAGAGTTCTTTTGAGCGGATGTTCCCATAAAGGGATCCGGAATTTGGTGAGATGGTTCCATCCGGATGTACTGGTGGGGGGATTTCATTTCTTCCGGCTGCCGGTGGATCAGGAGTTGCAAAGTTATGGAAAGGACCTGGATGCTTTTCCTACGAAGTATTACACCTGTCACTGCACCGGCACGGAGCAGTATGAATATCTGACTGCGTGTATGAAGGACCTGCATTATCTCTCGGCGGGACAGACGATTACCATATAAAAACCAACGAAAGTGCCTGACTGACCAGATGGGAATTTAGACCATGAAAAAGAAAAAAGGAAACAAAATGCTGAAGATCATCCTGATCATTGTATGCATATTGCTGGTGCTGTTTATGGCGCTGATATGCTGGCTGCCGTCCGTTGTGATGACGGGCAGCAGACAGACGCTGGAAGAAGCGTTTGCCTGGCAGACAGAACATTATGATACTTCCTTTTATGACACATTGCAAAAAACAGATTATACGGTTACCGGATCAGACGGTTACATTCTGCATGCCGAACTGCTGGAAAATCCGAAACCTTCCACGGAGTATGTCATTATCACCCATGGTTATACGGACAATCGTTTCGGTGCGCTGAAATATGTTCCGGCTTATCTTGACCTTGGCTTTAACTGCATCATCTATGATCTCCGGGGACATGGGGAAAATGAACGAACCTTCACCACTTACGGGATCCGGGAGGCACTGGATCTGGAATGCCTGATCGAAGACACCAGACAGCGATATCCGGGTCTGACGATGCTGGGTCTTCATGGGGAATCCCTTGGCGCTGCCACCACCGTCACCGTGCTGGAATACAGACCGCAGGTGGATTTTGCTGTATCGGACTGCGGCTTTTCCGATATTGAAAATGTCCTGCGAGAGGGTTTCCGTCATTCAGGCGTTCCGCAGTTCCTGTTCAGCCTTTCGGACTTCGGGGCCAGGATCCGGTATCATTATGCGTTGAAGGACATGCGTCCAATTGATTCTCTTGATGACAATGAGATCCCTGTATTGTTCCTGCATGGGGAGGAAGATGATATGATCCTGCCGAAGAACTCGGAAGATATGGCTGCAAGGACGAAAGGGAGAAGCGAGTTTCATACCATTCCGGGAGCAGGACATGCGGAATCCGTTATCGTCGATCCGGTACTGTATGAGCATTATCTGGCGGACTTCCTCGGCAGACATGGAAAGGAAGAATAACAGGTATGATCCAATTTGCTGAAAACAGATGCAAAATACAGCAGGGCGTATCTTTCGAAGGCTTTACCTACCCGGAGACTGCTCTGGTGCGGAAGGTACAGCAGATGGTTCCTTCTTATGCGCCGACATCCCTGGTCAGTCTGAAGTCCTTTGCCGAACGGTTAGGCGTCAGGGCGGTGCTTTTAAAAGATGAATCTTCCAGGTTCGGGCTGAACGCATTTAAGGGACTGGGCGGCATTTATGCCATGTTCCGGGTGATCTGCCGGGAACTGGGACTGGATCCGGAGATAACTACGATCGAAATGCTGCAGGAGCCTCCCTATATCGAACGGATCCGGCAAATGGTATTTGCCACGACAACGGACGGCAATCATGGGAAAGGCGTATCCTTTGCGGCCGGAGTATTTGGCTGCAAAGCCTTTGTGTTTATGCCGGCAGGCACTGTAAAAGTGCGTGCCCGGGCAATCCGGGATGCCGGCAATGCTGAAGTTTCAATCACCGGCATGCACTATGATGAATGTGTGGCCTGGACAGCACAGCAAGCCAGGCAGAATGGATGGCACCTCATCCAGGATACTTCCTGGAGCGGCTATGAAGAGATTCCTGGATGGATCATGCAGGGATATACCACCATGTATTATGAAGCGCTTCAGCAAATGAGGGAAATGGGATATGATGTTCCCACCCATCTGTTCCTTCAGGCAGGCGTAGGCTCCATGGCCGGAGCCGTTGCTGCAGCAGCGTCAGTGAGCCTTCCGGAACTGCCGGTGATCGCAACCGTGGAATCTTCGGAAGCGGCATGCTTTTATGATTCATTCCGGGTAAGCGACGGAAGTCCCAGAGCAGCCCACGGGTCGGAAAAGACCATTATGGCAGGCCTGAACTGTTCCGTTCCCTGCACCCTTGCATGGGAGATCCTGAAAAAATGCGCTGCGGGAGGATTTGCCTGTAAAGACTTTGTGACCTGTGAAGGTATGCGGCTCCTGGCTTCCGATCCGCAAAAGATCGTTTCCGGCGAATCCGGTGCTGTGACCGCCGGTCTTCTGAAGGTACTGCTTACTGAACCAAAGTATGAAAGCATCTGCCGGAACCTGAAGTTCAATCGGAATTCCGTTGTGCTGCTGTTCAGCACAGAGGGAGACACCGATCCGGAGAATTATCGGCGGATCATCGGATAAAAAGGACAAATGAGAGGAGAATGAATATGACAAAAGTAAAGATCGACCCGGGTCCCTGTGGTTTCAAGGCAGTGGTCATGGCAGAGATGAATGATGACGATCTGGCAGAAGTAAAGGTCGCCTGCGGATGCAAGGAGATTCAGGCAATGATGGAAGCGGTAGGGAATGAATTGGATCCCTATGAGGTCTGCCTTGTCAAACCAGGGATCGGACCTTTGTTTGACTATGCGAAGGAACATTTTCCGGTTCATGCCGGATGCCCGATCCTCTCCGGGATTGCAAAATGCATTGAAGTGGAGGCTGGGCTGGCACTGAAGCATAATGTGACAATCACCTTCGAGGACTGAAAGAAAAACGGGACCAGGAGGAATAGGATAATGAAGTGCAAAAAGACGGTACTCAGTCTAATACTGGCAATGGCATTGGCAGTGTGCCTTTTCGTGAGCCCGGCTGCTGCCGCGGCGGAAATGGTTGAACCAATGGAGATCAGCGACGAAACGCTGCTTTCCATTGCGGAAGAGCTGCAGGACCTGCTTAAGATCAAGGCAGACCACCTGGACATCTATTCGGCATCCCCGCAGATTACCGATTTGGGAAAGGAAGCAGAAGAGATCTTTGAGCAGACATATGAACAAGTCCATATCCTGTCGGTCGATACCGGCGGCCTGCTGGATCTTCTGATGGGCGAACAGTTTATCGAGACCATCACAAGAGAAGAGATGCTGACCCTTCTTGGCAATCACATTGGAAATACGGTGATCAATATGGCTGCTTCTCAGTTCAGCGCGGAACATGTGGCACTGTCTTCCTTGCTGATGGCATCGAAGTCCTATGTGGCGGATCTGGATACGGAATATGTGATCTTGCTGGAATATGCAGCACCCTTTTCCCTTGTGATGGATGTATTCCCGTCCGGTGAGCATGTGATCACAGCTCAAGAGACCGTGATCCCGACGGAGGCGGCTTTGCAGATCCTGGAACTGCTTTCCGATTCTGCTTCATCCGAGGCTGTTTCCGAAACAGCATCGGAGGACACTTCCGGCGCAGATATCCTGATCGACTATGGAAGTTCCGAACTATATACAAAAGAGGACATGGATGAGGCGATCGATCTGATCCGGGAAACCTTTTCCGGATGGGAAGGCTGCGAACTTCACGCTGTCCGTTATGCAGGGGATGACTGCTGCAATCAGGAAACGATCAGTTGGATGAACAGTCTGAAACCGGGCAGCGGATACTCGCAGTGCATCGAATTTGTCAGTGATTTCCACTCGCCTGCACAGGATGCCGGGGCATGGGAGCCGGATATGGAATATACCGACTGGCAATGGTGGCTCGCCCGCACAGATGAGGGCAGCTGGGAACTGCTGACCTGGGGGTATTGATGCGCAGAGGCAGCGGATGCAAAGGAGACAGCATGATCTATCTTGCAGGGCCTTTTTTCAATGAAGAAGAACTGACAGTCATTCAAAGAGCGGAGCAGATCCTTCTCGAACGAGGATTCGACATCTACAGCCCCAGACTTCATGAAGACCGGGAGCATGAATTCCAGTCGCCTCAGTGGAGTGCTGAGACGTTTCGGATGGACCGGGACGCAATCGATGAAAGCGACCTGGTGCTGATGATCTACCACGGCAATTACAGCGATACCGGAACCGCATGGGAGTGCGGCTACGCCTATGCAAAGGGAAAACCCGTCGTAGTGGTCCATGTGGGGGAGTCCTCCAACCTGATGGTGCACGAGTCGGCAGTTGCCAATATCCGGCTTGAAGATCTGGCGGATTATGATTTTGATACACTGGAGGAAGTCCGGTACGAAGGCATTATGTTCTGAAGATCAAAGTGAGGAAATAGTATGGAAACCGTGAACGGACAATGGTTCATGCTGGGCTGCAGCCCGGATGATCCAATATGTATTCATGATACAGAGGAATTGAAAAACCTGATCCGCCGGATCGGCTTCCTTCCCCTGTTTTCCAATGCTGTTCCCGGCTTTTCAGTGGAAGAACGAACGGTTGCCTCTTGCTGGTGGACGGATGATCCGTCTTCTGATCCCTGGGCATGGAGACAGATCCTGTCCCGGGATCCGGAACTTGTATATGGAAAATTCTTTGGAAAAAAAGCCGGCTTTGTTTCCAAAGAATGGTTTCCGGTATTTGCCAATTTCCGTAGGAACGGGTATGATTTTGATGCCAGATGCGATGACGATCTGGTGCCTTACCGGCAGAAGAAGCTGATGGAAGCGTTTGAACCGGATGAGAAGATGAAAAGTCGAGGGCTGATGTCTTATGAAGCCAGACAGCTTGCGGGATTTGGAAAAGACGGACTGAAGAATTTCGAAGGGACATTGGCGGAACTTCAGATGCAGACTTATCTGATCATGAGCGATTTCCGGCAGAAGATCAATCGGAAAGGGCAGGCATACGGCTGGCACATTGCGGTACTGGAAACGCCGGAAACCAAATGGGGATACGAGCATGTCACCGGCGCTTACCGGGAAGATCCGGAGCAGTCGAGGCAGCGGATCCTGACACATCTGCAGCAGCATTTTCCGGAAACAGATGGAAAAATGTTCCGTCAATTGGGGATTTGACAGAAATGAACGAAGTTATCAGACAACTATTTGAGCGCCGGTCAGTCCGGGTTTTTGAAGACCGGCCGATCCTTTCGGAAGATAAAAACCTGATCCTGGAAGCCGCCATGCAGGCGCCGACTGCCGGGAACCAGCAGTTGTATACGATCCTGGATATTACCGAACAGAAGCTGAAAGAACAGCTTGCGGTCACCTGCGACAACCAGCCGTTTATTGCAGCGGCTCCGATGGTCCTGATCTTCTGTGCCGACTGCAAGAAATGGTACGATGCCTATCTGGCAGGGGGAAGCACTCCCCGAATACCGGATGCCGGAGATTTCCTGCTTGCTGTAAGCGATGCCAATATCGCGGCGCAGAATGCAGTTGTCGCTGCCCACAGCCTGGGGATCGGCTCCTGCTATATCGGGGATATCATGGAGCGATATGAAGATCACGCAAAGATCCTGTCTCTTCCTCCCGATGTGTTCCCGGCGGCCATGCTGGTGTTCGGTTATCCCACGGAGCAGCAGAAGAAAAGGCCCAAACCGGCAAGATCCGGACTGCCTTTTATTGTTCACGAAAACGGATATCATGTGATGGATGAGGCAGAACTGAAAGAGATGCTTCTTCCGAAAACCGGGGTGTTATCAGAAGCTCCTGCACAGGAGTATGATAACTGGATCCAACGGTTCTGCGAACGGAAATATAACGCGGATTTCTCCCGGGAAATGTCACGATCGGTGAGAGCATTTCTGGACACCCTGGGAGAAAAGCCATAAACATCCTGCTGCCTGAAAGAATAAGAAAAACGGCCTGGAAGGCCGGAATATACGAGGTAATTACGATGAAGATCAATGAAAAATGGATCCTTCTGGAGGATCGGAAACCGGAACTGAAATACAGATCCGTCTATGCGGATGCCCAGGATGGGGAGATCGCAGAGGAAGAGGAAAGCGAACGGGTACTGGTTCTTTCCGCCGACGGGGACATAGGAGCCGCCTTCTACAATACTTACCGGATAAAGGGAGATGACGGAATCAGGGAGACCTTTCCCGGGGTCTGGTTCCGGACACAGAAGCGTGAAAGCGGCATCACGAATGCGGCCTGCGAAGAAGCAGACCTGACTGATATTTATGCCTGGCAGCCGTTGCCGGAAATCTTCTGACCTATGATCCTGCATTTCAGTGGAACCGGAAACAGCCGGTATATAGCAGAAAGGATCGCGCAGGCTACAGGAGACGAACTCCTGGACCTCAATGAAAAGATCCGGAAACGGGATACCCGCACAGTAACGGCCGACTCCCGGCTGGTTTTTGTCGTGCCGACCTATGCCTGGCGGATCCCACAGGTTGTGGAGCAGTGGATCCTGGCTACAGAATTTGCCTCCTCTGCTTCAGAGGAGACTTCTTGCAGCACGCTTAAGGCCTGGTTCGTGATGACCTGTGGAGACGAGATCGGAAACGCAGACGCATATAATCAGGTATTATGCCATAAAAAACACTGGGACCACATGGGAACGGCACAAATCGTGATGCCGGAAAATTACGTTGCCATGTTTGCAGTACCGAAACCGTCTACAGCGCGGAAGATCATCCGTAACGCAGAACCGAAGATTGCGGAAACCATCCGGCAGATCGAGGGCGGGACCAGGATCGGCCCCGGGAAAATATCTTTCATTGACCGGATGAAAAGCCGTCTGGTCAATCCGCTGTTTTACAGGCTGTTTGTAAAAGCGGATGGATTTTTTACGACAGACGAATGCACCGGCTGCGGCATCTGCGCGCAGCTGTGTCCTCTTCGCAATATCACGATCGTAGGGGAACGGCCTGTCTGGGGACAGGAATGCACGCACTGCATGGCGTGTATCTGCCGCTGCCCCAATGAAGCTGTCGAATATGGAAAAAAGAGTGAGGGAAAACCCAGATATTATTTTGAACCTGAAAGGAAGGCCGACGATGATGAACCAGAATAATAACCAGCTGGAGCTTATTTTTCCCAATAAGGATATCTCCTTTAAAATGTTCCTTTTTGAAGGAAAGGACGGGCACTATTATCGGGACAAGCACTGGCACAGGGAAGTGGAGATCTTTGCCGTAGTGGATGGGGAACTGGATTTTTTCCTGGATGTCACCAGGATCCATCTGACGTCGGGACAATTTGTGCTGGTCAACTCCAACGAGATTCATTCGATCAACGCTCCGAAGCCGAATCGGACGATCGTGCTGCAGATTCCGGTGGGTACCTTCCGGCGCTACTATCTGGATAATTCCTTTATCTATTTTTCCCACAGCAGAAAAGATACTGATACACAGCTTATGGAACTGATCCGGGATATGTACGACACCTATCAGGAAAAAGCTCTTGGCTATGATCTGGCGGTTCAGGGACAGTTCTATCATCTGCTGTACCTGATGGTGCAGAAATACAGGGAGACCGAACTGGACCGGGAAATGATGCAGCAGTACCGGAACCGGAACAAGCTTTCGGAGATCGTAGACTATATCAAAGACAATTACAGCGAGGAAATCACACTGGAGCGGCTGGGTTCCACGTTTGGCTATTCGTCGACCTATATTTCCAAGATGTTCCAGAAATATGCCGGCTGCGGCTTCAAGAAATATCTGGAAAATGTCCGACTGGAGCATGCGGTGAAGGAACTGGATCAGACGAAGGATTCTCTGGATATCATTGCCGCCAGAAACGGATTCCCGGATAGAAAAGCCTTGAGCAAAGCCTTTCAGAATCTTTATAACATGACGCCGAGACAGTATCGGTATAATAAAAATCCGGATGAAAAAGTGATCATCCTGTAATGAGTTGCCGACAACTTGCAAAGCTATTAAAAATCCACGAAAAAACGTGGATTTTTTTGCTGCATATTATATAATATAACAAGAAATGCCCCGAAACAGGTTGACTTTTGCATTGCTGAAGAAGGGCATGAAATACTACAATGAACACATCATTTTTTTGAGGAGGTATGACTATGGGAAGACCTGTAACACTTTTTACCGGCCAGTGGGCCGATCTTCCGTTTGATGAGCTGTGCGCGCTTGCTGCGAAGATGGGATACGACGGACTGGAGATCGCCTGCTGGGGCGGCGGTATCGATATTGATAAAGCATACGAGGATGATTCCTATGTTCAGTATATCAAGGATACACTGGCGAAGAACAATCTGATCTGCAAGGCGATCGGAACCCACATCATCGGACAGTGTGTCGGAGATGCTCCGGATCCGCGTCTGAACAATTTTGCGCCTGCGGAGCTGGCAGATCAGCCGGAAGCTATCCGGGAATGGGCGATCAGGACGATGAAGAAGGCTCCGGTTGTCGCTAAAAAACTCGGTGTAGGCGTCATTACCAGCTTTACGGGATCTCCAATCTGGAAATGGCTCTATTCCTTCCCGCAGACAACAGAAGAGCAGATCGAAGCCGGCTTCGACCGGATCGTGGAACTGTGGACACCGATCCTGGAAGAGTTCCGCAAGAACGGCATTAAGTACGCACTGGAAGTCCATCCGGGTGAGATCGCATTTGACTACTGGTCAACAAAGAAACTTCTGGATAAGTTTAAAGACTGGCCGGAATTCGGATTGAACTTTGACCCCAGCCATCTGATCTGGCAGGGCGTTACCCCGCATATTTTCCTGAACGATTTCATCGACAGAGTGTACCACGTACATATGAAGGATGCTGCTGTTACTCTGGACGGACGCAGCGGTCTGCTGGGATCCCATATTGATTTCGGCGATCTGAGAAGAGGCTGGAACTTCCGTTCCCTGGGCCATGGCGATGTGAACTTCGAGGAGATCATCCGTGTACTGAATGCTCACGGCTATGACGGCCCGCTGTCCGTTGAATGGGAAGATTCCGGCATGGATCGTATCGATGGCGCAACAGAAGCAGCTGCATTTGTAAAGAAGGTTGATTTCAAGAAATCAGAATTCAAGTTTGATGACGCGATCGCAAACTGACGGAGGATTTGAACATGCGTAAAACATTGTATTACGGAATGGTAGGTGCGTCCCTGTCTTCCTTCATCGGCGTTGTGCACCGGATCGGCATCAGCTTTGACGGAAGAGCAAAGCTGACGGCGGGATGCTTCAGCACGGATGCCAAAAAGAACCAGGAGACTGCTGACTTTTACGAAGTGGACCAGAACCGGGTCTATGCGTCTTATGAGGAAATGGCAGAAAAGGAAGGCAAGAGAGAAGACAAGATTGATTTTGTCGTGATCTCCGCCCCTAACAATGTCCATTATAAGACCGCGAAAGCTTTCCTGGAGAACGGAATCCATGTGCTCTGTGAAAAGCCCCTCTGCTTCGAAGTGGAAGAAGGGGAGGAACTGAAGAAACTGGCGGAAGAGAAAGGCCTTTTCTTCTGCGTCAACTATTCCTACTCCGGCAACAACATGGTGAAGGAAGCCAGAGAACTGATCCTTGCAGGCAAGATCGGCCGGATCATCAATGTCAACGCAGAATATCTGCAGGAATACTTAGTGGATGATGTTGGCGACACCGAGGACAAGATGGTCAAGCTTTCCTCCTGGAGGAAAGATCCTAAAGTAGCCGGAATTTCCAACTGCGTCGGCGATATCGGCACCCATATTGAAAATACGGTTGCTTACATGACGGGGCTTAAACTCAAACGGGTTGCCGCCAAGCTTGACTATTTCGGACAGCCTCTGGATCTCAACGCCAACATTCTGGTGGAATTCGACAACGGCGCCCATGGCGTATACTGTTCCTCCCAGGTCTGTGTAGGGCATATGAACGGTCTGGTGGTCCGGATCTTCGGTACGGAAGGAGCCATCGAGTGGGTACAGGAGAATCCCAATATCCTTTCTGTTACCCTGAAGGGACAGCCGACTCAGATCTACAACAGAGGCATGGGCTATGAGACCGCCCGTTCCCAGGCAGTGAACCGTCTGCCTTCCGGCCATCCGGAAGGACTGTATGTGGCATTTGCCAACATTTACAGAGACTGGATCGAGGCCCTTCTGAAGGTCGTGAACGGCGAACCGGTAGATCCGGCGGAATGTGACTTCCCGAAGATCGACGCCGGCATCGAAGGTGTCCGCTTTGTCCACGCCTGTGTGGAAAGCAGCGCGAAGGATGCCGCCTGGGTCGAAGTATGATCTGTAGTATAAACGTCAGAGACGTTTGTATATAATCTCAAAGGAGGAGATATCATGAAAAAATTAGTAGCTTTATTGATTGCGGCAGTTATGGTGTTTGCTCTTGCTATTACGGCATTTGGTGCGGAAGGCCGTATCGCAGTCCTGGTTCCGAATGCTGACCACGGCTGGACAGGCGCTGTTATGACCTATGCAGAAGAGCATGCAGCTGAGATCACGGCAGAAGGCAAGTACGAAGTGAATGTGATCACTTCTACCGATGCTTCCAACCAGATCCAGCAGGTAGAAGACCTGATCGAGAATGCAACAGCTGATTATGTTGTCATTCTTCCGCAGGACAATACCCTTGAGCTTACCATGAGAAAACTGGCTGACAGCGGCATCCCGTATGTTATGTTCGACCGTATCATCGATTCCGCTGCTGAGAAGGCAGTCGCAAGCGTTAAGGGCGACAACTTCGGTATTGGTGCTGTTACCGCTGAAAGATTCCTGGAAGACGGCATGCAGCCGGGCGACGGCATCGTGATCATGCCGGGCGACAACTCATCTGTTCCGACCTATCGTAACGATGGTTTCTATGCAGTTCTTGCAGACAACGGCTGGACTGAAGAGCAGATGGCAGCCATCTACTCCACCGACTATACAGGATGGAGCAGAAGCAAATCCAAAGAACTCTTTGTTAACTATCTTGATACTCATACAGTAGATGAGATCGCAGCCAACAAGTTCTTCTTTACACATGATGATGAGATCGCAATGGGTATCCTGGAAGCACTGAAGAGCTCCGAGATCGATCAGGAAAAGAAAGACGCATTCCTGAATGCAGGCATCTATCTGGGAACATCCTCCGGTCTGAATGAGATCTACAGCGTTCTGAAGGGAATCCATCAGAAAGACTACTCCGCAGAAGTTGCGCAGCTTGCTGACCTCTTCTCTGTAACCTATGATCCCGCTATGATCAAGATCGCGATCGATGATATGGTTTCCTTCATCGAAGGCGTTGAAGTTCCGCAGGATCACGTTATCCCGGTCAGTGTTGTTGACGCTACCAATGTCAATGAGTTCCAGGGATTCGGTGATGCAGTAGCGGTTGAATAATCCATTATTTGACTGGCGGAATGCATAATTCGATTCGTTAATGATGCGCCGCTGGCAGGAATCTGTCGGCGGCGCATGTTCTTAAAAGGGGAATGTTATGGAACTGCTGAAAATGAAGAATATCGTGAAGTCTTTCTCAGGCGTCACAGTCCTTCATGGGGTTGACCTGGAGGTCAGCCAGGGGGAAGTACATGCGCTGCTGGGAGAAAACGGTGCCGGCAAATCCACTTTGATGAATGTCCTTGCCGGTGTCTTTCCCATGGACAGCGGAGAGATTATATTTGACGGGCAGCCGCTTACCGATCTCACGGTCAAAAAATCGGAACATGCCGGCGTTGCCTTTGTGCACCAGGAACTGAACCTGTTTAATGACCTGAAAGTCTATGAAAACCTGTTTCTCCAGAAAGAGATCCTGACGAAGCTGGGGACACTGGACAAGAAAAAAATGATCCGGGAGACAAAGGAACTGATGGATGAGCTGGGGGTCGACATCAGCCCCACTGCCATGGTCTCTGAACTGGAGACCGGCCGCAAACAGCTTCTGGAGATTGCAAAAGCGCTTCATACCAACGCAAAGCTTCTGATCCTGGATGAGCCTACGACCGCCTTGAACAATGCGGAGATCGATCATCTGTTTACGATCGTGAACAGACTGAAGGAAAAAGGGAAATCCTTCATTTTTATTTCTCACAAAATGAATGAGATCTTTACGATCGCTGACCGCTACACTGTATTCAGGAACGGCCAGTTTATTAAGACAGGAAATATTGCAGACACAACTCCCGAAGAAGTAACTCTTCTGATGGTCGGCGGCAGCTCCTCTGCGAGTGAAGTCTACCATACAAGAAAACTGGGAGAAGTGGTCCTTAAGATAGAGAATTATTCCGGCCCCGGATTTGAAAACATCAATCTGGATGTCCGGAAAGGAGAAGTGATCGGGCTTACAGGCCTGATGGGCGCCGGCGCATCGGAACTGCTGCAGTCCATCTTCGGGGTGATCAATGCCGATACGGGAAAAGTCTGGGTAGAAGGGAAGGAACTCAAAGGCGGCATTATTCATGAAGCCATGGACAGTAAAGTTGCCATGATTGCCGCAAACAGAAAAGAAAATTCCATTATTCCGGATTTTACACTTCTGGATAATGTTTCGATCTCTTCCCACATGCTATCCATGCGCAAGATGGTGATCCACAAGAAAAAGGAGATCGGACGATATAACCGTATGAAGGAAATGCTGAACATCAAGTCCGCTCATGGTTATAATGACCTGATTGTGTCATTGTCCGGCGGAAACCAGCAAAAGGTGATCCTGGCCAGGTGGCTGAACACAGAGGCGGATATCCTGCTGATGGATAACCCGACCCAGGGCATCGATGTCGGCGCCAAGGCAGAGATCTACCGTCTGATCATGGAACTGGCCAATCAGGGCAAGACGATCCTGGTTAACACACTGGAAATCCCTGAGATCCAGAAAATCGCCGACCGGTGTATCGTCTTTTATCACGGTCATATCCAGAAGATCCTGGAACGCCAGGAAATCAATGAAGAAAACGTTATGCTTTATGCAACAAATGTAAAGGGGGCAGAATAATGGGCGCTGAAAATAAAGAAAGTAAAGGGTTCGTAAAAGAGATCACCTCCCGGATAGGTAACTACAACTTTGTTTTTATCATGCTTGCGATCTTTGTCGCTTACCTGATCTTTAACCAGGGGGCTACGACCTGGAACGGAGTCATGAATATTCTCCGTCATTCTGCGGTAGTCGGTATCATGGCGTTTGGCATGGGCATGGTCATTATTTCCGGCGGCATCGATCTTTCGGTCGGTTCCATGCTGGCCCTTGTCGCCAGTTTCTCTGTTGTGGTATTCAATACCACCAACAGCGTGATACTGACCTTCCTGTTTGCCATCGTTTTCGGCGGGATCTGCGGTCTGCTGAACGGTCTCATGATCGGTCTTCTGAAGATGCCTCCTTTCATTGTTACGCTTGCAACGATGCTGATCTTCCGATCGATCGCGCAGTACAGTCTGCGTACTACCGGTTCCTCCATCTTTAATATGGACGGAACCCTGAGCAGCTACGACGGCTTTTACGGCTTCGGCAATGCGAAGATCCTGACGGTACCTGTGATCGGTCTTGTTCTTATCGCGGTAACGGTCATTATCGTTTTCCTGACCACCTGCACCAAATTCGGTAAAACCATCTATGCACTGGGCAGCAATGCCAAAGCGGCAAGGCTGGCCGGTGTCAATGTCAACCACACCAGTGTTATGGTTTATGTCATCACAGGTCTCCTGGTAGGACTCAGCTCCTTCTGCTGGTGTGCCATGAACGGATCAGTTGACCCCGCGACACTGGGAAAGAGCAATGAAATGTATGCGATCGCCGCAGTCGTGATCGGCGGCATCAGCATGTCGGGCGGCAAAGGAAAACTTCTGGGCGTACTGTTTGGTGCCATGAGCTATACCATCATCGACAAGATCATCGCTGCTGTTAAGGTGGATGCTCTGATCAACGATACGATCAAAGGTTCCATCCTTCTGGTGGCTGTTATCATCCAGATCGTTGTACCGATGATCCGTACAAGAGCCAAGAAAGCGAAACACTGAAGCAGGCAGGATATGTGAGTTATGAGCCGAAAAATGCCGGACAAACAGAATAAGATCCTTCCTGTGGTCATCGTATGTTTTGCGATGTACCTGCTGTACGGAATTTACTTTACTGCTTTTGGAGCCAATTCCCGGAACATGATGAGGTTCTTCGATATTGCAGAGGGCAGGCAGGGAATGATCATGACGGTCCAGTCCATCGGCTGTCTCGTTATGGTCGTACTGCTGGGACTGTTCGGGGAGCGGATCAATAAGCTCTATGGCCTTCTGACAGGTCTCATCATCATGGGGATTGCCAGTATTGCCATCGGGACCATGACCATTTATACCGTCCCGGGCAGCGGTTACGGACTTCTGTTGTTCTACGCTCTGGTCGGAGGGATCGGCTACATTATGATCGATCTTCTGATGAATGGAGCGATTGCGGATATCTATCCTGATAAAAAGGAAAAGGTCCTGCCGTATGTGCATGCCTTTTACGGCCTCGGGGCTATGGTGGCGCCGTTGTGTGTCACAGCGCTGACGGCCGGCGATGGGGCTGGTGTCTTCGCTGTTCCATATCTGGTTTTCGGGATCGCTGCCATTTTACTGGCCGTTCTCTTCGGAATCGTCAGCAAAAGGGCTATGCCGGAGACTCCTTATGCTGATATGGAACAGATCCGCAGGCGGGCGATCCAGAATCCGGCGGAAGTATTTAAAGAGAAAAGAGCATGGCTGTTTCTGATCAGCTGCTTTCTGTATCTGTTTTTCCAGAACAGCATGGCAGTCTGGGCACCGACGTATTTCAAGGAGGTACACGGTATGTCGGAAGCAGCGGGAAATACGATGCTGGTCATCTATTTCCTCGGATGCCTGGTCATACGGCTGGCATCTCCGCTGGTATACAGAGTTTTATCGGTCAGACGGTTTTATCTGATCGCAACGACGCTGTCAGCTGTGACCTATGGGTGTATGCTGCTGACAGGATCCATGACGGCCAAATACATCCTGATCTTCCTGACCGGTCTTTTACAGGGCAGCGCTGTTCCGGGAATGGTTGTCATGTGCTGCAATGCATTTCCGGAAAGGACAGCATCCGCTTCGTCTATCGTTGTGTTCGGCGTATCAGCTTCCGCGTTGATCGCTCCGCCGGTACTCGGGTGGATCATTGAAAGCGTCGGGTATACGGCGCCCATGTGGGGGATTGCCGTCTGCCTGCTCCTTTCGGTAGGTGTATTGCTTTTGGCAAAAGAAAAGAATGAAGCAGTTGCATAAGGCTTTTTATAGTAAGGAGGAGAGTTTATGAAGATTCAGAAGATTACGGACACATCATTCCGGACTTACGGCAGAGTCATTGAAGGGTACGATTTTTCAGGACTGCTGAAGGAGATGGAGCACACAGCAAGACCTATGGATAAGGTGATCTATGTTCCATCGGATGAGAGTCTGGAAAGCGGAAATGCAGCCGTATACCTGCAGGATGTGATCTACGGGCAGCTGCCCGTACAGGTTGGGTACTGCAACGGCAACAACCGGAAACTGAATGCTCTGGAGTATCATCGTTCATCGGAAGTGGACATAGCTGCCGATGACCTGATTCTGTTGCTGGGAAGGCAGCAGGATATCGAAGCAGATTTCACCTATGACACAGACCTGGTGGAAGCCTTTTATGTTCCTGCGGGAGCAGCGGTGGAACTGTATGCGACAACACTGCATTATGCTCCGTGCTCCGCAGATACCGCCAATGGTTTCCGCTGTGTGGTAGTACTTCCCAGAGATACCAATCTGGATCTTCTGAAAGCGCCGGAAACAGAAGGAGAAGGAAAGCTTCTGACCGCCCGCAACAAATGGCTGATCGCCCATGAAGATGCTGCTATTGAAGGGGCTTTTAATGGTCTGAAAGGCCGCAATATTGATCTGGACCAGGAATAAGAGATCAGCAGCGGATCCGCTGCAGAAATATATTATTTAAGAATGATAACCCGGTGAACCAGCCGGAAGAGTTTAAAAGAGGAGGAACCGAATATGCAGAACATACCGGAGGTAAAAATTGGAGTAGTGGCAGTCAGCCGTGACTGTTTCCCGGAGAGTCTTTCTGTTAACAGAAGAACCAATCTTATGAAGGCTTATACGGAAAAATACGGAGCAGAAGGGATCTACGAATGCCCCATTTGTATCGTGGAAAGCGAGATCCATATGCAGCAGGCACTGGCGGACATCAAGGCAGCAGGCTGCAATGCACTGTGCGTCTACCTGGGCAATTTCGGACCGGAGATCGCAGAGACTATGCTGGCAAAGAACTTTGACGGACCGGCTATGTATATTGCAGCAGCCGAAGAAGAAGACCTGATCCAGGGAAGAGGAGACGCATACTGCGGTATGCTAAATGCCAGCTACAATCTGGCCCTCCGGAACATCAAGGCTTATATCCCGGAGCAGCCGGTGGGAAGCGCTGCTCAGTGCGCAGACATGATCCACGAATTTATCGGGATCGCCAGAGCAGTGATCGCTCTGAAGGACCTGAAGATCATCAGCTTCGGCCCCAGACCGCTGAATTTCCTGGCATGCAATGCACCGATCAAACAGTTCTTTAACCTGGGAGTTGAAGTGGAAGAAAACTCCGAACTGGATCTTTTTGAATCCTTTAACAAACACGCTGGTGATCCCAGAATCCCGGAAGTGGTTGCTGACATGGAGGCAGAACTTGGTGCAGGCAATAAAAAGCCTGAAGTTCTTGCGAAACTTGCACAGTATGAACTGACCCTTCTGGATTGGGTGGAAGCCCACAAAGGAAGCCGTAAATACGTTACTCTTTCCGGAAAATGTTGGCCGGCATTCCAGACCCAGTTCGGTTTTGTACCCTGCTATGTGAACAGCCGCCTGACAGGACGGGGCATCCCTGTTTCCTGTGAAGTTGACCTGTACGGTACCCTGAGTGAATATATCGGACAGTGTGTCAGCGGCGACACCGTTACTTTGCTGGATATCAACAACACGGTTACCGACGCGATCTACAACGAAGAGATCAAAGGAAAGTTCAATTATCGCCAGGGAGAGACCTTTATGGGATTCCATTGCGGCAACACCTGCTCCACCAAACTGTCTGCTTTCGAGATGAAATACCAGATGATTATGGCAAGAGCTCTTCCGGTTGAGGTGACCAACGGAACACTGGAAGGCGATATTAAACCGGGCGACATCACGTTCTATCGGATCCAGAGCACAGCGGACAACAAACTGCGTGCGTATCTGGCAGAGGGCGAAGTCCTTCCGGTAGCAACCCGTTCCTTCGGCGGCATCGGTATTTTCGCTATCCCGGAAATGGAAAGGTTCTATCGTCATGTACTGATCGAAAAGAACTATCCGCATCACGGAGCCGTGATGTTCGGACATTATGCAAAACAGCTCTTTGAAGTATTGAAGCTGATCGGTGTGGAACCCTGTGAGATCGGTTACAACCAGCCGGCAGGCATGAGGTATCCGACTGAAAATCCATGGGGATAAGAAGGCATATATCAGCATCCTGATCTGAAACTCCGCAGGAGATGTGCACATGCATCTCCTGCGGTGATTTGACTTAAGAGCGATAAAGGAATGGAGGACCATATGTTATATATCGGAATTGACCTGGGAACTTCCGCGGTGAAGCTCCTGATGATGGATGGAACAGGAAAGATCTGCAAGATCGTTTCGAAGGAATATCCTTTGTATTTCCCGCATCCGGGATGGTCGGAGCAGAACCCCTGCGACTGGTATGAAAAGACTATAGAAGGCCTGAAAGAACTGACTGCTGACTGTGACCGTATGGAAGTAGCGGGTATCAGCTTCGGCGGGCAGATGCACGGTCTGGTGGCACTGGATGAGAATGACGAAGTGATCCGTCCTGCCATCTTGTGGAATGACGGCCGTACAGGGGAAGAAACCGATTATCTGAACCAGGTGATCGGCAAGGAAAAACTCTCCTCCTATACAGCCAATATCGCATTTGCAGGCTTTACCGCCCCGAAGATCCTGTGGATGAAAAACAAGGAACCGGAGAATTTTGCCAGGATCCGAAAGATCATGCTTCCGAAGGATTATCTGGCATACCGTCTGTCAGGTTCTTTCTGTACGGACCTGTCCGACGCCTCCGGCATGCTTCTCCTGGATGTTAAGAACCGCTGCTGGTCCGAGGAAATGATGGCGATCTGCGGTATCACGGCGGAGCAGCTTCCGAGCCTGTATGAAAGCTATGAAGTTGTAGGAACTCTGAAACCGGAACTGGCAGAGCAGCTGGGATTCTCACCGGATGTAAAGATCATTGCAGGAGCCGGTGATAACGCGGCGGCGGCTGTGGGTACCGGTACCGTAGGAGAAGGCAGCTGTAATATCTCTCTGGGAACTTCCGGCACGATCTTTATCTCCAGTGCGAATTTCCGGGTGGATGATCACAATGCGCTGCATTCTTTTGATCATGCGGATGGCAGCTATCATCTTATGGGATGTATGCTCAGCGCAGCTTCCTGCAACAAATGGTGGAATGAGGAGATCCTTTCGACGAATGATTATCAGGCGGAGCAGGCAGGTATTAAAACTCTGGGAGAGAATCCGGTTTTCTTCCTGCCTTATCTGATGGGAGAACGTTCCCCTCACAATGATCCGGATGTACGCGGATGCTTCCTTGGGATGTCCATGGACACTACCCGTGCACAGATGACCCAGGCGGTACTGGAAGGTGTGGCATTTGGCCTTCGGGATTCTCTGGAAGTTGCCAGGAGCCTCGGGATCACGATCGAGCGTTCCAAGATCTGCGGTGGGGGTGCTAAGAGCCCATTATGGAGAAAGATCATTGCCAATGTCATGAATCTTGAACTGGAAGTTCCGGAAAATGAAGAAGGACCGGCTCTCGGAGGCGCAATGCTGGCAGCTGTGGGATGCGGTGAATACCCGGATGTTAAGAGCGCGGTTTTCCACATCGTAAAGGTTGTGGAGCGGATCTCACCGGATCCTGAACTGGTGGCAAAGTATGAGATGCAGTATCGTAAGTTCCGAAAAATGTATCCGGCAGTAAAGGAATTGTTCCGGTAAAGATACGACATGAAGATAACGATTTTGACAATCTGTCCCGAGCAGTTCGGAGATTTCCGAAGGACGCCACTGATCGCGCGGGCGGAAGACTCAGGACTGTTGGAACTGAAGATCGTAGATATCAGGGATTATGCCCCGGGCAGTTTTCGGCAGGTGGACGACTCCCCGTATGGGGGAGGCGCCGGCATGATCCTGCGCTGTCAGCCGGTGCTGGATGCGCTGGACGCAGTGCGTACAGAAGCCAGCCATACCATTATCCTCGCACCGGTTGGGAAGACTTATACACAATCAGATGCCCATCGTCTGGCACAGCTTAACCATCTGATCCTGGTCTGCGGACATTATGAAGGACTGGATGCCCGCATTTATCCCAGTGCAGATGAACTGCTGTCTGTCGGAGACTATGTCCTCACCGGCGGTGAACTGCCTGCCATGGTGGTCGTCGATTCCCTGATGCGCCTTGTGAAAGGAAGCATGAAGGAAGAGAGTACGCTGGAAGAGTCTTTTGAACAAGGCTTACTGGAATATCCCCAGTATACAAGACCTGCGTATTTTAAGGGTATGAAAGTTCCGGAGATCCTGCTGTCCGGCAACCATGAAGCGATTGCCGACTGGCGCAGGAAGGAAGCTCTGCGCATCACAAAGCTGCTGCGGCCGGACCTGTTGGAAACTGCCGGTGATGCCGCGGCTACCGCTGCTTCTGCCGCCGACAGATGTCCGGAGTCGGAACTTGCAGAACTTTCCGCCGTACGGGCGAAATACCGGACCATTACAAAGACCCTGATTGAGAGGAGTATCTCTATTTCTACCATGGAGAGCTGCAGTGCGGGGCTGGTAGCTTCTCTTCTTACGGATACAGAAGGATCTTCAAGCATCCTGAAGGGAGCTTTTGTGACCTACTGCAACGAAGCCAAGATCATGCAGGGGGTTCCTCCGGAGGTGATCCGCCGTTATGGGGTATATTCCCTGGAAACAGCGGAAGAAATGGCTCTAGCCTGCCGCTCGGCTTACAATGCGCAGATCGGAGTGGGAATTACCGGGACCATGGCAAATGCGGATCCGGAAAATCAGGACAGTGTACCGGGTGAAATCTATCTGGCCATTGCTTCAGATGCAGGCATCCGGAGCAGAAAGCTGATCCTGCCTTCTGTACCGGACCGTCTGACCGGAAAACTTAAAGCAGCGGATGCCCTTGCAGACGATCTGCTTGCATTATTGAAAGATCCATACAGCAGTTGATGAACATCAGGAAAGGAGCAATCTTATGGCAAATTCCAATACAATTACCCGCAGTTACATCGATTCCCTGCTGATCGAGACCAGGTTTATCGAATCAACCAATCCGGTACTGGATTTTGAACTGTACGGGGAACATTTCAGTACGCCGATCATGACAGCGGCGCTGTCTCATCTGGATCATTTTATGTTTCAGGGTGCGTCTGAAGCATTGGCTAAGGGGGCAAGAGATGCCAATGCTGTACTTTGGTACGGCATGGCAGATGAAGAAGAGATCGAGCGTCTGGCAGCAACAGGTGCCAGGCTGATTGAGATTATCAAACCCTATACGGACCGTGATATCATTTACCGTAAGATCGAACATGCTGAAAAACTGGGCCTTTTGGCAGTCGGCATTGATATCGACCATCCCTTTGGGGATGACGGGTCACCGGATAATGTGGACGGCTATGAAATGACATCCTTAAGGACAACCGAATTGAAAGAGATCTGTGCTTCCACAAAGCTTCCATTGATTGCCAAGGGCGTTTTGAGCAAATGGGATGCGCAGAAATGCCTGGAGGCAGGCGTGTCCGGCATGGTGATTTCCCACCATAACAGCCGGATCGAGGATGCGGTTCCTCCATTGATGATCCTGCCGGAGATCCTGGAACTGGTGAATGGAAAGGTACCGGTATTTGCGGATGATGAGATCAAGAGCGGCATGGATGCATTCAAAGCGCTTGCCCTGGGAGCGAAAGGCGTTTGTATCGGCAGGCCTTTGATGACAGCCATCAAACAGGATCCGGATAATGGAGTACGGGATTATCTGCTGACCGCAACCGCACAGCTTCGCAAGGCAATGGCTTACACGGGCTGCACGGATCTGACGAAGATGGATCCTACGGTGATCCGCCGGTTATGATCTGTGAGAAATATCGCGGAAGGAAAAGGATGAGCAACATCTGAAAGAAAGGGCGTGTGAAAAACTCACGTTTTTCACACGCCCTTTTTGAATGAACCATATGGGTTTATTTCAGGAACGTTTTCAGCATCCCCAGCAGCGGATTGTCTGCTGCGTCATCATCCTTGCTGTCTGAACCGCCGCCAAGCAGTCCACCAAGGAGGTTGCCGAGACCTCCGGAACTTTCTTCCTTGGAAGATCCGCCGCCAAGCAGTCCTCCCAGCAGTCCGGTAAGATCCAGACCGGCCGAGGCCTTTTCACTTGCGGCTTTCGCTTCTGCAGCTTTTGCTTCTGCAGCAGCTTTTGCTTCTGCGGCTTTTGCGATAGCGGCTTCTTTCGCAGCTTTTGCCTCCTCAGCCGCTTTGACAGCTGCTTTCTGCGCTCTTGCAGCGGAATCAACCTTGATCGCTGCCTGCCCAACCTTGATCGCCTTCTTCTGCTGAGCTTTTGCCGCAGTCGCTGCTGCGGAAATGGTACTCATCATGCCTGGTGCAACATTGCTCAGGAGGGCACTGACCTGCTTCTCATCTGAACCGGTTTTGGCAGAAATGGCTTTCACTACTTCACTTTGTTTCTTTCCGAGAATATGAGCGATGATCTTGCTGCCGTCTTCTGCGTCAGCATTGCTGATCTGTTCTTCGATCCTGGCGGTATTGGTGTGCTGAGAAAGAGCACCTAAAAGCGAATTTGCTCCTGCTTCTGAAGAAGCGTTGTCCGTTAAGGCTCCAAACAGCATGGGGAGTGCTGCGCTCAGGATTCCTTTTGTCTGGCTGCTGTCGGTTCCCGTTTTGGCTGAAAGTGCGTCAACGGAAGTGTTGGAGGTCAGAAGACCGGTAAGCATATTGAGTAAATCCATAATTCCCTTCTCCTTTCGGTATAATGGCATTGATGATTGCGTTGTCAGTATTATAGCGCATCCATGCCAATAATCAATGTTTTATCTCATGTCAGCAGGATCGGAAACTCCGTCTCCGGCCCGCGCCAGGATCAGGATCCTGACCAGAATAGTATTGCCGACATAGTTTTCCTGTTCTTCCACGCGAATGTCCGGATCGCTGCCAAGACCCTGCAGCAAAGCCCGTTTGCGGACAGCCGTGATCGCTGCCTGTCTGCCGCATGCAATCGCCTCTTCTTTGTTTTCAAAGAAATGATCCTCGCAGTCCTCGGTGACACGGTAACCGGTGAGACTGAATCCGTCATAGACGGCTGTCACGCTGACCTGTGCATTAGCGATACGTCGGCTGGCTGCAGCTCCCAGGGCGTTGGCAACACAGGAATAATCAGACAGGATTGCCCGTGTCCCGAGAAGTTCTGCCGCTTCCGGCAGAAAAACATGGACCGGAGCTCCGATTCCGATCAGGGGAAGCGATGTGGTGAGTGACAGCGAGGCGATCTCTGTACAGTTCTTTTCCTGCCCGGAGGCTTTTAGCCTCCTTGCCTGTTCGTAGCAGGCATCCAACAGCAGTTCGGTATTGGGAGGAGCAAAATACCCCCGGCTTTTCGGATACCGGTGGGAGAGAAGGTATGCCCCGATATTTTTGTACAGCGTACGTATGACCATCTCATAAACAGTATCCGGGATCGTTTCCGCAACAACATCGAGATTCATGGCGAAATAAGTCAGAAGATAACAAACCGCCGTATCATCATAAAGAGTCAGATCTTTTTTCCATACCATGATATCGGTAGGGGTAAGTCCGCTCTTGATGATAACGCCTTCCTGTTCCAGACGGGATGTATCCATATGATACAGATCCAGACCGGCCTTCTGTGTCAGCTTAAGGGTGATGACGGGACCATCTTTCAGTTGATCACAGATCCGGTATTCTTCCTCCGTATAGCCTGGTTTTCCTGTGATATCTTTCTGGAGAACATAGAATTCATGGATCATACGGGTATGCGGAGAAGTACGAATGGAAAGTTCCCTGAGATCTTCCAGTACACTTTCATAACGGGATGCCAGAATAGAGATCGGAATAATGCGGATGGAATCCAGATACAGGCTATTGTCACGGAACCGTATGGCAGTGTCACCGCCCAGAGAAACTGCCTGCGCATCCACACCCCGGATAGAAGTCCTATACTGACCGATCAGAATCCCTTTTGAAGCAGGGATCGGCTCTCCCTTCCGGATCATAGCGATATCGGTGGTCGTACCGCCCATATCCAGCAGTATCGCGTCTTTTTCCCCGGAAAGCTCCATTCCGCCGATCACACTGGCAGAAGGACCGGAAAGAAGGGTCTCTACAGGACAGGTCCGGGCCATTTCCTCCGACATCAGGGTACCGTCGCTCCGAACGATCAGCAGAGGGATCTTAAGATCGAGATCCTCCATAACATGATGAACAGCCTGCATAAATTCCACGATCAGAGGGATCAGCCTGGCATTCAGCAGGGTGCTGGCACAGATTTTCAGAAAATCCGTTTCCCGGGAAATATCATATGCAATCGTCAGAGGAATCGTCAGATGCTTTTGCAGGATCCTGAGGGCAGTCAGTTCAAAACGGCCGCCGTTGGCATTGGGAAATGTCTGCACGATCCCGACGGCGTCGCAGTCCGAGAACAATTCGGGAATCCGCCGCTCCAGATCATTCCAATCCGGATCACAGGGCTCGGAATAGATGTGTTCCGTCCTGGCATCCAATACGATCAGCTGACTCATTTCCCGGATCCCGTAATCAGACAGGACTTCTTTCAGCCGGCCGATGATCTCGGGAGCAGTGCCGATGATCAGCAGTTTGGCGCGGCAGCCCTTGTTTTCCACGCAGGCATTGGTAGCCAGTGTCGTAGAAAGAGACAGGCTCTGTGCCTGTCTTATCAGTTCATCCGGAAGAGAGTTTAGAACCCTGGCAATTCCGGTTTCCAGATCGGGTTTGGTGGTTAGCGTTTTGCCGGAGGCCAGGATCTTCCGGGTTTTTGTATTGTATATGACGGCATCTGTACAGGTGCCGCCGGTATCGATTCCTATTGAGATCATAGTTTTCTATCTATATGGCAGGAGTTGAAATGCCGGTGTGGCTGCAGGAACTTCAATGTTTTTCGATCAGGTCGCTGAGATGTTTGCCATAGAAGAAGTCATGGGTGAGCCGGTCATATTCAGACCAGAGGGGCAGCGTCTTGCAATCTGCGGCTCTCGGGCAGGGAACCGCATCGTCTGCCAGGCAGGCGACTGTAGACAGGGAACCTTCCATAAGTTCCAGAATTTCTCCTACGGAATATTCCTCAGGCTTTCGGCACAGTTTATAGCCTCCGCCTTTTCCGCTGACGCCGACCAACAGTCCGCCGGAGACCATATCTTTCACGATGATCTCCAGATATTTTTTTGACAGGTCCTGCCGAGCGGCTATATCTTTCAGGGGCACATAACCGCCATCTTCGTGTTCTGCCAGGTCGATCATGACCCGGATCGCATATCGTCCTCTTGTAGAAATCATAGCATTACCGCCTTTTGGATTTATTTGCCGATTATACCGCAAGGTGAATGGGTGAATCAAGATGCAAAAAACGGCCGGCTCTCCGAGCGGAAAGCCGGCCGCTGCATGCGGTATAGCATCACTCCGCCAGTTTCGCATTCACCAGTTCTTCATAGGTATCCACCAGACCGCCAAAATAATCCAGGGCTTCCTGATAGGTGGTTTCATCCATCGGATCGATCCCTGCTGTACTGAGCAGGTCTTCCGGGGAAGCACTGCCGCCGAGTTTCAGGAAAGCCAGATAGTCATCGACCGCTCCTTCTTCTCCGCTCAGGATACGCTCCGCGATAGAAGCCGCATAACAAACAGCGCTTGCATACTGGTATACGTAATACACATAATAGAAATGCGGGATGTCAGCCCACTGGTAGCGGGAATCCGGATAACTCTTGATGGCGTCGGAACGGTACAGTTCCAACAGTTCCATCCACTTGTCGCCGAGGTCTTCGGCATCCAGGGAATAACCGGATTCCACAATCTGGTACAGATAATCCTCAAATTCCGCGTACCACATCTGGATGAAGAAGGTGCCGCTGAACATGGAAAGGAGGTTTTCCAGATAGAACAGCCGTTCATCGTCATCGGCGGCGTTGTTCATCTTGTAGGTGTAGTAAAGGATCTCATTGGTGGTTGATGCGATCTCCTGGGTGAAGATCGTCGGAGAAGAATAAATGGCAGGCTGGGAGCGGGTGGAAAAGGTATCATAGACCGCATGCCCCATTTCGTGGGCAATGGTGCTGACATCATCAGGATACCCCATGTAGTTGAACAGTACCCATGGAAGGTAATCATTGCTGATCTTGGTTTCAAACGCACCGGTTGTCTTGGTGTCCGAAGGATAAACATCCACCTGCCCGCTGGTGATGATCTCTGTGAACGTATCGATATATTCTTCTCCCAGGATGCTCAGCGCGTCCACTACTTCAGCAACCGCATCCTCGTAGGAAACGAGACCTGGATCAAAGTCAGAGACATAAGTTCCCATATGATAAGGGAACTGCTCTTCGAGGCCGAGGCCCTTGGCATGGGTGTTCAGATACCGGTGATAATCCGGTGCGCCGTCATGAGCCGCCTCTACCAGCATATCATAGATTGAGGGATCCACATCGTACATATCCATAGCAGACTCTCTGGTGGTCTCATAATTGTTGAGAAGAGCGTTGGCGTATGCCTGGGAGGCGTTCGCCTCCAGAAGTAAAGCAAAAGTATTGGCAAATCCCTTGACCCGGGTCAGAATGATCTGATTGGCTTCTGCCTTGAATTCTTCATCATAATCAGGCGAATAGATGATCTCATAATACAGCTCTTCCGTGAGGGTTTCCTCGATTCCATCCGGCATAGTGATCACCGGGTCCGGCAGTTCCACACTGTTCAGGACCTCGAAGACCATTTCCGGGTAGCCATATCCCATGGACGTAACGGCAGCCACCTGGGTTGCTTCTTCGCCAAGGGGTTCCGCATCAGGATCGGTGTAAGCTCTCAGCCAGTAATCATATCCTTCAAACAGCGGATCGGAGAAGATTTCCTCTCTTTCTTCCAGGGGAAGATCATAGATCTCCGGATCGGCAAAGGCACTCAGCTGCATTTCCGTAACATCCATGGCATCCAGCTGAGCAAGCATGGAAGTGAAGGTGGGATCCGTCGGGTTCAGATAATATCCCAGATAGGCATACATCATCAGCTTGCCCTGGAGAGCAGTCAGTTCCGTGAGGTATCCGAACTGAAAGTAATCATAGATATTTTCCGCTGTGTTCAGGGTACCTCGGTAACTATCGTACTGTGAGAGCATGTCCATGACTTTTTCGTAATCTTCCTGCCATTCCTGCTCATCAGCATAGATCTTTGTAAGATCCCATTCTGTCCGCAATTCTTCCGGGACGATATCAGCAGCTTCTGCTGCCGGTGCTTCCAATACTTCCGTACTGGTCCATCCGCCGGGGGCAGGTGCTGTTTCTGCTGCTGCCGGAACTGCGCCGGAGAAAAGAACTGCGCCGGCAAGAATTGCTGCAAGTAACCGTCTTCCTGTTTTCATGATATAACTCCTTCCGCATTTATATGGATTTTCAGCCATTATACATCGAAACAGGCAGAAAAGCGAACAAGCTTTACACAAAATGATCACGATGAAAAAAGCGCTGTCCGAACAGAAAGGATGTGCTATAATATTCTGATATATACAGAAAGGAACTGTGCCATGAAACTGCTGGTATTGTCTGATTCCCACGGACATGACGAAAATCTGACCGATATCATACTCAGCCATCCGGATGCCGGAGCGATCATTTTCCTGGGAGATGGGGAATGGGATTTTGACAATGCGCTCCTGGCCTGCGGAATAGAAGAGGAGAGAGTTGTATGCCGCGTCAGGGGCAACTGTGACAGGGCCAGCCGGGAGCCGGAAACGATCGTGCGGGAATACGGCGGGGTCCGCTTCCTGATCACTCATGGGCATGAGCAGAATGTGAAATACGGCCTCTGGGGACTGGTGGAGGAAGCAAAAAAGAGAAACTGCCAGGCTGCCCTTTTTGGCCATACCCACAGGAAAACCTTTCTGATCAGGGAAGGGATCACTCTCATCAATCCGGGAAGCGCTGCCGGCGGCAGCTACTGCTTCCTGACAGCAGACAACGGTATAGTGAAAGAATCGGAAGAGCAGGAGTAATTATTGAAATCGGTAAATGCGAAAACAAAACAGAACAGACGAAGAAGAAGCAATTCGCCGGGAAAATACGCGATCTTTCTTTTCCTGCCTCTCCTGATGCTTTATCTGGGGCTGTTTACCCGCATCTTTGCATCAGTAAAGTTCAGCGGGTTTATCATGGCAGCATGTTTTGACATCACTGCAGGCGTAGTGTTCACCTTTGTTGCGCTGCTGTTTAACAAGACGATTGCAAGATATGTGATCGGCGTAATAGCATCTCTTCTTTCCTTCTGGCATGCGTTCAATGTCGTGATCCAGAATTCTTTCCAAGTGTACCTTCCACCGGGGAATGTTGCGGCAGGTGCAGGTAATGCCGCTGCAGAGTTCGGATCCAGCGTATTTTCCGCAGTGATCGGATCTCTGCTGCGGATCCTGGTTTTGTTCCTCCCCTCCGTACTATACTGGATCTTTGCGAAAAAGATCTTTGTGTTTCCGTATCTGAAGAAAATACACAGAGGGAAACTCCTGGACATTTGCCTTCTTGTTTTTGCGTTCTGTGTGGTCCTTTGCAATGTTACCTCTCTCAGGGCCAGCTACCGGACCAATTATACCTATGATTCTGCAGTCAGGCACTTCGGCGTCTTAACGGCGACCAGACTGGATATTCAATATAAGCTCTTTGGAAGTCCTGCCAGAAAAACGCTGGAAAAGGAGGAAGAGGCACCTGCAGGGGAGGATATGAAAACGGTGGAGGCTGATACAGATGAGGCTGAAGCATTGACAGCGGAGGCAGATGACGTATCAGGAACAGATCAGGCAGATGCGGCAGACGGAACCGGGACTGCTCTTTCCGAAGAGTCGGGAAGAAAGACAGAGACGGGACTGAATATTATGGACATTGATTTCGATGCTGTCGCAAATACCGGAAATCCCAATATCAATCAGATCACGGAGTATGTGTCCGGACTGAACGGCACAAACAAGAACAGCTATACGGGTCTGTTTAAAGGAAAAAACCTGATCCTGGTCTGTGCGGAAGCATTTGACACCGGGGTCATCGATCCGGTCATGACACCGACCCTTTACCGGATGAAATATAACGGGATCAATTTTACCGACTTTTACCAGCCTTTTTGGGGCGGTTCCACGAGCACCGGTGAAGTTTCCTTCCTGCTGGGGCTTGCTCCGCTGGACGGGATGGAGACCGTAGTGGAAACAGAACATCATAACAACTACTTCACCCCCGGCAACCAGCTGCAGAGACAGGATTATTATAATGCGGCATTTCACAATGGGGACTGCAATTACTACGAGAGGATGTATACCCATCCGAATCTCGGTTATCACGACTGGATCGCCGATGGAGACGGACTGGAGGAGTTGATCGGAAACAGCTTTATCTACAGTGATATCACGCTGTTTGAGTCCACACTGCCGCTGTATCTGGAGAAGACGCCTTTCAGCGTCTACTACATGTCTTTCTCCGGACATGCACCGTATGTTGGAGATGATTATTATGCGGTTTACAATCTGGACCTGGTAGAAGAAGCGGTGGGGGATCGTTATTCGGATAAACTGAAATACTATTTCGCGCACAATGTGGAATTAGACCAGGCGATGGGATATGTGATCGATACGCTGGAGGAGGCGGGAATTGCCGACGATACGGTGATCGTAGTCTGCCCGGATCATTTTCCATACGGGCTTCTGCCGTCCGAGGCGTGGGAAAATGAGATCGATTACCTGCCGGAGCTGTTGGGACATGACCATTATCAGGACTGGGAACAGGATGAGAGCGAACTGCTGATCTGGTGCGGAAGCCTGGAACATGAGGATCGGGACATGGCCTGTACGATCACGGCGCCGGTTTTCAGCCTGGATATCGTACCGACTCTTTCCAATCTGTTTGGGTTTGAATACGATTCCAGACTTCTGGCAGGAAGGGATGTGTTCTCGGATGCGGAAGCGATCGTATTTTGGCAGAACGGATCCTGGGTGACGGAAAAAGGAAAATACAGCTGTGTGGACAATGCGTATTATCCCAATGATCCGGAGGATGATGACCGGGTGTATTTCCACCGGATCGACCGGATCGTTCAGAACCGCCTGAACCTTTCCGACCTGATCATTAAAAATGACTACTATGCCTGGCTGTTCGGTTCTGACATGGACTATGGCAGGCAGATTTATCCCCAGACCTTCTATCTGAACCGATAGAAACCAGCAGGGCTTTCAGGGAGAACTAAAATTATGAGATCCAAAAATGAACAGCGGACATTTCTGCTGAACGGGACCGGTATTGATGAATGTTCGGAATTTCTGATGCGGATACTGGAAACGAATCATGTCGAGCGGCAGAACCGGATCCGGATCCGGCTGTCTATGGAAGAACTGCTGTTAAGATATCGTGACCGCTTCGGGGAAGGAAAGAAGTTCCGGGTGCTGTTTTACCATCGGATCAACAGCCCGAACCTTCAGATCGAACTGGAAGGGGATATTTATAACCCTCTTAATACGCAGGAAACGGAACTGGAGGACTGGAATGAATCCATGCTCAGCTCTCTTGGGATCATTCCGCAGTACTATTATACGCAGAACCGTAATATCCTGCGGCTTACCCTTCCTTCCCAGAGAATGAACCCGGTGCTCCGTGTTGTATTCGCCATTGCGATCGCTGTCGCGGCAGGAGTGCTTCTGCGCCTTTTGCTTCCCACGGAAGAAGGATATGTGTATCTGAACGGTATTTTCACGCCGATCTATGACCTGTGGAATCGTATCCTGAATCTGATCTCGGGCCCTGTCATTTTTTTGATGGTTATAACGACCGTGCTGGGAATGGGAAGGCTTTCCGGGAAAGGGACCAGCGGCCGGTGGGTGATTGCCAGGTATTTTCTGATCACCGCCGGGATTGCTGCTTTTACGGTTGCCATTAGTTCTTTGATCTCCCGTGTGACAGTCTTTCCCCAACAAATGGATCTGGATACGGTAAGCGAGGTGATGGAGGAATTCTTCCAGATTGTTCCCTCGAATCTGATCACTCCCTTTGTAGATGCCGATACTCCGCAGCTGATCCTGCTCGCCTTTATTCTTGGAGGAATGCTGAATCTCATCAGAGACCGGGTGCCGAACCTGGTCAAGTTCTTCAAACAACTTAACTCCGTTGGAATGCTGGCGGCGGACTGGAGCAGTTGGCTGGTTCCCATTTTTACCTGTATTCTGTTGAGCCTGCGGATCGGGACCGGGCAGATCGGTCTTCTGGTGGGACTCTGGAAACCACTGGCCTTAGCGCTGGTCCTGCTGGCACTGGTCCTGGCAGCAGCAATCATATTTACCGCATTAACCAAACATGTTTCCGTCGGAGTGCTTTTGAGAAAAATGGGAAAGCCGTTTCTTACAACGCTGAAGAACGGTTCTTTAAATGCTTCCTACGGTCAGACGGAGATCTCCTGCGTCAGGAAAATGGGGATGAACCGGGATTTTACAGAAGTCAGTCTGTCTCACGGACTGGTCCTTTATATGCCGGCCAGTATTCTGGGGGCTCTGGTCTTTACCGTTCAGGCAGCAGCTCTGTACCGGGTCAGGGTCACCTGGCTGTGGTATGTGATGGCGGTACTTCTGGTTGCTGTACTGATGGAAGCGGCGCCGCCGGTTCCCGGGGTCAGCCTTCTGGTTTATATTGTGGTATTCTATATGCTGGGAATTCCGGATGATGTCCTGATTCCAGCCATGGTTTTTGATATTATCTTCGGAATCTTCGCTACAGCGTCTAATCAGATGATGCTGCAGATCGAAATGATCCATCAGGCGGACAAGGTTGGTCTGATCAACCGCTCAATACTCCGGAAAATGGACGTTTAACCGGGAGAAAGACCTGATTGAACAGGTATTTTCCCGGTAGTATAATAAATCGCAGAACAATCATTCAAAGCATTGCCGAAAGGCAGACAAGGAGGCAGGATATGACTGATCTTGTGCGAAAAACAAAGACACGTTATACAAAAGCCGAAACACAGAAGATTGCGGATTCCATCCGCCGGCAGATCCTGGGGATCGCGCTGAAGACCGGGGGATGCTATCTGGCCCAGGCCTGTTCTTCAGCGGAGATCATCGCATCTTTGTACACGAAGATCATGAACCTGGGACCTTCCGCAGGCGCCTGGGATGCCATTCCGTTCCCGGGAGTGCCTGGCCCCGATAATATGGACTATCAGCATGGATCTTTGTACAACGGAGCACCTGCTCCGGACAAAGACCGTTTCTTCGTATCCTGCTGCCATTATGCGTCTGTGATCTACTGCGCGCTGGCAGCGACCGGCAGGATCAGCCCTTCGGCTCTGGACAAATTCAATGTGGACGGATGGAACATGGAAATGATCGGTGCAGAGCATTCTCCCGGATTTGAAAATACGGCGGGCTCCCTGGGGCAGACCATATCCATCGCCGCCGGGACAGCTCATGCCAGAAAGATGAAAGGGGATACAGGTCTTGTATACTGCCTCCTGGGAGACGGAGAACTCCAGGAGGGCCAGACCTGGGAATGCATCCAGACAGCAGCTTACTATCAGCTGGATAATTTTATCATCATCGTGGACGCCAACGGACAGCAGGTGGAAGGAGCCATCGAGGACCAGATGATCATAGAGCCTCTGGAGGAAAGGTTTTGCTCCTTTGGCGCAAAATGTGTGACCTGCGACGGGCATGACATCGACAGCCTGGTAAAAGCCTGCCGAACCGGTCACGCGAAAAAACCTCTGGTCGTCATCTGCCGTACACACGGCTATACCGGAGTCCCGCCTCTGAAAGAAAAATATCCGCTGCTTCATTTTGTACGGATCTCTCCAGAAGAACGTCCGGTATATGAGAAGATCTACGAAGAGATGGGAGGTGAAGGAAAATGAAGATCGAAGTCAACACCCATGAACGCTGTATGATCGAGTTTGCGGCGAAGCATCCGGAAGTGGTGGTCCTTTCCGCCGATCTGGGATCTTCCTGCGAAGTAAAAAAATTCCGCAGTACGTATCCGGACCGGTATTTCACCATGGGGATCGCGGAGCAGAACATGTGCTCCTGGGCAGCCGGTCTAGCCAGGGAAGGGTATCGTCCCTTCATCCATACGTTTTCCGTTTTTCTTTACCGACGGATCCTGGATCAGCTGGAGATGAGCGTGGCATATCCCAATCTCCCGGTGGTCTTTGTGGGATTTGTCCCCGGCATCACCACGCCCGGCGGCGTTTCCCACCAGTCGATCAATGATGTGGGCGTGCTGCGTACGGTACCGAACATGACGATCTTCGATATCGGAGATGCCACGGAGATCGAAGGCGTACTGGATCTGGCCTACGAAAGGAACGGTCCTGTGTTTATCCGTATGCTGAGGAAAGAAGTGCCGCGGCTGTTCCCGGCGGAAGAGCCGATGCAGTTTAATCGGGCCCGTGTGCTGAGTGAAGGCGAGGACGTCCTTCTGCTGTCCTCCAGCATCTGTACCGAGGAAGCGATCAGGGCAACAGGAGCCCTGAAGGAAAAAGGCCTTTCCGTGCAGCATATGCATGTGTCCACCATGAAGCCGTTTACAGATCCCACGATCCTTGACAGTCTCCGGAAATGCAGATACGGTGCGGTGACCATTGAAAACCATTATGAGATCGGCGGCCTGGGAAGCGCGGTGGCGGAAATGATCGCGGAGAACGGCCTGGACAGGCGTCTCGTAAAGATCGGGCTTCCGGGTTATCCTCACGGAGCCTCCAAGATGTACCTGATGAAAAAGTACGGGATCGACGCGATGCATCTGGTCCGGGCAGTGGAGCAGCTGACCGGTAAGGATCTTAAGATTACAGAAGATTATCTCCTGGAAGAGAGATTTGTAGATTATCTGGAGGTCTGAAAATGAAATTTAAAGGGTATGAAGACAGCGTGCTGAGAGCACAGCTGCATGATCGTTTTACCGTTGTTTACCGCATCGCTTCTTCGGTTGCGCCGGAGGAAAAGGATGCCCTGTCCATGGCAAAGAACATTACGGTAGAGCAGACCGTGGAATTTCCCGCCGCCCATATCGAATGCGATGCGATCCAGACGGATATCATCGGCCGGATCGAAGAGTTTGTTCCCTGCGAGCAGGGATATCGGGCAGTGATCAGTTATTCGGATCAGTCCGGAACACAGGAATTTGCCCAGTTCATGAATGTGGTGTTCGGCAATTCCAGCCTCCTTCCGGGAATTACCGTGGAAGACATCCGTCTTTCCGATGAGCAGCACGAATGGTTTCCGGGACCGAAATTCGGCGTGGAAGGAATCCGGGAACAGCTGGGCGTAAAGGACAGGCCCATCTCATTTACCGCATTGAAGCCCATGGGGCTTCCGACAGAATCCTTTGCAGAGGAAGCCTACCTCTGTGCGTTGGGCGGAGTGGACATGATCAAGGATGATCATGGGCTGGCGGATCAGACATTTTCCAGCTTTAAAGAAAGAATCCGCGAAGTCTGCGCGGCGGTAAAACGTGCCTTTGAGGAGACCGGCAAATATACGGCTTATGTTCCCAATCTTTCCGGACAGTGCGATAAGATCATGGACCGTGTGCGTTATGCGCAGGACTGCGGAGCAGGCGGGATCATGCTGGCGCCCGGACTGGTGGGCTACGATACCCTTCAGTATGTGGCTTCCCATACTACGCTGCCGGTGATCTGCCATCCGGCGATGGCCGGATGTTTCCTGGACAAAGGTTCCGGTGGATTTGAATGCGGCTGCATCAATGGCCAGATCCCCAGGATCTGCGGCGCGGACATCACGGTCTTTCCCAATTACGGAGGGCGGTTTTCTTTCTCGCAGCAGCAGTGCAGGGATATTGTGGATCGCTGTACGGAGCCATATGGGAATAAGAAACCTATTTTCCCGGCACCGGCAGGCGGCATGACATTTGAGAAGATCCCGGCCATGAAGGAATTTTACGGAAAAGATGTTGCGCTCCTGATGGGAGGAGGACTCTTTACGTTCTCCCCGGATCTTTCCGGCAACTGCAGGAGATTTATAGAAGCTTTAGAGAATTGAAAACATGCCTCTGCCGCGAAAAATCAGATTCCGGCAGCAGAAGGTATGGATGGGAACGGAGGAAAGAACAATGAAATTTGAAGAACTGAGACAGGCAATGATCGCGGCAATGAAAGCTCATGATAAACCGAGGAAGGAAGCAATTTCCTCACTGATCGAAGCAATCAAGAAAGTTGCCATCGATGAGGGACACCGGGATGAGATTACGGATGAATTTGCCGACCGGGTGATCCTGAAAGAACTTAAGAGTGCCCGTGAGCAGATCGATACCTGCCCGGACAGCAGAACGGATCTTAAGGAAGAGTATCAGTTCAAATATGATGTGATGAATGAATTTGCCCCGCAGCTTATGTCCGAGGATGAGATCCGGCAGGTGCTGACGGAAAAATACGCCGACGTGATCGCCACCAAGAATAAAGGTATGATCATGAAAACCGTAATGGCGGAATTCAAAGGAAAAGCAGACGGCAAGCTGATCAGCAAAGTCGTGGCGGAACTGTGCAGCAACTCCTGAACACGGTATCCGGAATAGGAGGAACGATCATGAACCAGACAGAACGCATAACCTACTATGAAACATTGTTGGATCAGGTAAAAGAAGAACTTGGCAGGATGCAGACAAAAAAGGATGCTTCAGAACAGTTCGGGAAACGGCTTCAGGAACTGGACGAGTATTATGGGAGCGTCATCTGGTTCCAGGATTATAATACCGAACTCGCCGGTGAGCTGCCGGCAGATCTGAAGCGCGGCGTTCTGACAGAAGATGGGATCTATGACGTACTAATGGATTACCAGGAGCTGCCGGAAGGCTGACAATTATCACAGCCTGCAACGTTTTTGAGGCTATGCACGATTTTTTGTAAAAAATAAGAGGGTATGCATGATTTCAGCTCCCAAAAAGAGGTAGAAATCATGCATACCCTCGATTTCGTTACATGGCATTTTTGAAAATCATGCATACCCTCGATTTTGTTACACAATATTTCAAAAAAACATGCACAGCATTGATTTCGGTGCAGCCGCGCCGGAATGCATCTGCTAACGGGTGATGATCTCCAGCGGCACGTTAAAGATCTTGGCAACCTTCTGGATCGTATCGATATGTCTGCCGGTGGCAGCAGCGAAGTGATGGGTCGGACCTGCTTCGCTCCAGCGGTTGACGAATTCCCGGGCGCCGCAGGTGAACCTGGTACGCATGTTGGTATCACCGAAGGAGAGGATCTTGCCTTCCTCATTGATGCCTTCTGCCGCGATGAATTTGAAATGGCCGTCACCGTCCTGGGTAATTGCCAGATAGGTCACGGGACCGGTATAAGGATAGAACTGGGTCAGGTAGCCGCCGCCGGTTTTTCCGTGAAAGACCTTGACGATCTTCATGGTCGGCTTTTTGTCGGAAATGTCAGCGTCGCCGGATCCGCTGTGGCCGATGATAGCAATATCATCGTTGAAATCGATAGAGTACATCTCCGCCAGCTGTCCGGTTCCGGAGATGGTCTTCAGGATGCTCATAGCCATGGCTACTTTCATGTCTCCTTCCACAGCGCAGGCAGTTCCCTGTTTGATCAGCATGGAAAATGCAGGGATCAGCATGCTGTCCAGCACGCCTGCTTTGCCCTGGGCAAATCCGTCGTAATGAGAAGCGATCAGTCCCAGCTGTTCATCTTTGACCCATTTTTCAAAAGCAACCACATACCTGGCCATTTCCCAGACTTCTTCAATACTGCCGCCGCCTTCGACATCAAAGGTATCCAGGATATCCTGGGCTTTGGCACGGATCACTTCCTCATCGGTGATATCATCGGCAATCGCCCACATCTTTTCCCAGTCAAACTGTTTGGTATACAGATGCATCCGGCGATAGAGGTTGGACTCGTCGATGTAAAGATCCATCATGCCGGGGTAGGGACGTCCGATCTGGGCAATGTTGGTGTCCCGGAATCTTCTCCTGACCTGGGCTGCCCGGCACCAGTCCTCGATCTCTTTCTGGACTCCGGGATCTCCACCTTCCACCACACCGGTGATCACGGCATGACGTTTTCCGAAACGGTTCAGGTCGGCCACCATTTCACCTACAGCGCCGCAGGCGTAGCCTTCACCCAGCCAGGATGCGATATCTGTGTGATCGTAATCCAGTGCTTTCAGTTTCTGGACATTGACCAGGACTACGGGAACATCCAGGTCCTTAACAGCCGGAAGCATATTATAAGAAGTCGCATAGGTCAGGAGCTGCAGGAATACCAGATCTACATCAGCGGCACGGAATTTGTCACCTGCTGCCTGGGACTGTTCTTTCGTCGTGACGATCCCGCCGTCGATGATCTCTACGGTATCGGGGATCGATCGTTTGAATGCTTCATACTGCGCCTCAAATTCCGGTACCAGGGAAGGGAACTGGGGCAGATACGCCCCTAAGGCAATGCCGAATACGGCAACTTTTGCTTTGGTCTCTACTAACATTTTGTAAACCTCCTATAAATGCTCAGATGTAATCTTTCCGGATTGTCTGGTTTTGCAGCAGTATAACAGAAAAGACCTGAATGGTACAACTCGTTTTTGGTTGAAATTAACAGATGTTTTCTTTACAATAAAAATGTACTGAAGTAGAACGCTCATTCCTGTGGTATGGGATTGGTGTTTTGACAACGGGAAAGGAGAAAAGGATGAGAAAGAAAATAACGGGGGGAGTCCTGGCGGTTTTACTGAGTTCTATGTTGGCCATGACAGTTCTTGCCTCTCCTTTGGATAACCTGAAAGAAATGCTTCAAAGCCTGGTGGGTGTCAGTCCTGAATCGGTTGATGAAGCAACAGCATCCCTGAGCAATGCGGAAGCTGAGCAACTGATCAAACAGCTGGAAGCATTGCTGGGCGAGTCTGCGCCTACGGAAGCAAATGGTGCATCGGAAACCCCGGCACCACAACCGGAAACCACATTGGCGCAGCCCGAAACTCCTGCGGCAGGACCTCAGGGAGCACCGGCCAGTGAAGGCGGAGAATCTCAGGGAGAATCTGCAGAAGGACAGGGCGGAGATTCAGCAGGAGCGCCTGCTGACAGCCAGGGAGGACCTGGTGGCCCGGAAGGTGATTCTCCGGCAGGAGAATCCGGCGGTGAGCAAGGTGCGGCGCAGGAACCGGAGAGCCCAGGCATCCCGAAGGATGAGCCGGTAAGCACCACGGGAACAGCGTATGGCTATACAGGTACTTTTGATATCGATACCGCTTCTTCCGAACAGGTTAATCTGAACGAAGGAGAATGGGATATCAACAATGCCCAGATGATCTTCTGGGGCGGAACCGCGATCCAGAATGCAGGGACGTCTTCCCTGGCAGTAAGGGATTCTTTTGTCCGAGGAGAAACCGCGGTGGAGACAGCTCCGCTGTCAGGCCCTCCGGGAGGACTTCTGGTATCCGGCAATATACGTACCACTCTGGGAGTTGGCAACAGCGAGAGTATTTACGTGAACTCTACGATCGTTTCCAGAAACTGGGCTACCCTTTCCACGGATGCAGCACAGCCTGCACCGGAAGGTGGAAAAGAACTGAGCCTTTACGCCTACGGTTCTGAAGCGATCACCATGGACGGCGGTTACGGAGCCTATTCAGATCTGTTCTGCAACCTTTTTGCTTACGGAAGCCATTTTCAGGCTGCTGAGATCGGCATTATCTCCGGGACCTACGGGAAAGTGACGGTAGGGAACATTGCAGACGGTGAGAAAGATCCTGTCGTATCAAAAGTCCTGACCAAAGCGGATAAAGAAAAACGAAGCGACAAAGAGCTTCCCTCCATCATTGAAGGCGGCCGAAATGCCCTGATGATCCATAGTGTGAACCTGCCGCCTTACTGGGAATACGAAGGCTATTCCGAGGAACAGATCCCTCTTTACAAGACGGATGTCCGTGTGCACGGATCCACCCTGCGTACTGATCTCAGTCTTGACAAAGGCGTTGAATATGAGCCGCAGCAGCAGGCGTATATCGATCACACCAAAGGCAGTGTGATCCTTGTCAAATCCACTAATGCGGATCTGTACCTGGAAGACTGCGAGATCGTGCCGGATCCCAAGGGAACCGGATATCTGATCCAGACTGTCTATAACAATGATACAATGTTCATGAATGCCGTACCGGAAGGTAAAACCTATCCGGGAGTGATCGTGACAGTCAAGGATTGTGATCTGTCAGGCGGCATTGTAAATGAAGACTACCAGAGGGATCTTCTTCTGACCCTGGCGGGTTCTACTCTGACAGGATACATGAATGAATATGACTGCGCACACTGGAACGAAGTGTCGGCGGCAGAAGGCTTTACCGATTACTGCAAGGATTCTTCCTACAGCACCCATCATGGCATCATGGCGACGCTGCAGAGCGGATCTTCCTGGACCGTCACGCAGGAGAGCCATCTGAGCAAACTGGTCTTTACCGAGGACAGTAAGGTGATCGGACTGATCTTCGTCGACGGCGTAGAGCAGAAACATGAGCCGGGCAAGGTCTATGAAGGAAATGTTGTGGTAAAGCCGGGCGTTCCGGAAGAGGAGACCACTTCCCAGGAAGAAACCACTACGGAACATATACACAACTGGGCAAGCAACGGAGGCTCGCCGGCGGACTGTGAACATGATGGCGTCCATGTGTGGATCTGCACCACCTGCGGAGCAGAATACCAGGAGCCGCTGACAGCGTTGGGACATAAATGGATCCTGTCCGATGAACTGAGTGATCCTGCTACCTGTGAGAAAAACGGGACCAACTTATATACCTGCGAACGATGCGGCGAATTCTACTCAGAAACCGTTCCGGCAACCGGACATCTCTGGCATCCGGACAGTATTATTCCGGCAACCTGTGAAACCCCCGGTGAAGAGAAATATACCTGTGTAAACTGTGGGCTGACGCAGACAAGTGTTATTCCGGCCACGGGACATGACTGGGTCTGGGACCTGGATCATTCCGTATGGCCCACCTGTGACACTGACGGTACGTATGCTTATATCTGCAACAATGAAGGCTGTACCGCCACTTTTACCTCTGTCTGGCCGGCGACCGGGCATGACTGGGAGATTGATAGTTATACTGCCCCTGATTGTGAGAATGACGGAGTGGAAGTTGATAAATGTACGGTTTGCGGAGCGACCCAGACCATCACTTTTGCAGCTTATGGACATAATTGGGTATATCAGAATACTGTAGCTGCAGATTGTCTGAATTCCGGATATGATGTGTATACCTGCTCCGAATGCGGAGTTACAGATTATTTCAATTTTGTACCGGCTGAAGGGCATAGTTATACCTGCTATCCGACTCCGGGAAATGAGACGATGACACATACCTATTATTGTACTACGTGCGGTGATTCATATACGGAATACCATACGACTTCTGATCCTTGTATCTGCGGCTATTCAGGACCAAGAGGATAACGCGTTGAGAATGCAATAATAATAGTGTTTCAGATCAGCATCCGCCGGCTCTTCCGCGGCGGATGCTGTACATTTAAAAAAAATGCGGCTTTCTGAGCTGAATTAGTAGAATCGCGGAAGAATCGAGCCATCTTTCCAAACCATAACTCCGCAGTGCAGCAGCCACGCTGCTGAACAGCAGTTTCATGTATTTGATTTAGCCGGCATAGGAGCTTTTGAAATGAAATCGTCCATTAACATGCTGCAGGGCAGCATCTGGAATAAACTTATCTTATTTGCACTGCCGCTGGCTGCCACCAGCATGCTGCAGCAGCTGTTTAATTCTGCCGATGTGGCAGTGGTGGGACAGTTCGCCGGAAACCAGGCTCTGGCAGCAGTGGGGGTCAATGCTCCTGTGATCAATATTATGATCATGCTGTTTGTGGGCCTCAGCATCGGCGCAAATGTCTGTCTGGCCAATTATATCGGAGCCAGGGATAAAGAAGGGGCGAATCTGACAGTGCATACTGCTGTCACCATTTCTCTGATCCTGGGAGTTGTTCTGGCTGTCGCAGGAAATCTCCTGGCGGTTCCTTTACTGAAACTTCTGAATACCCATGAAGACATCCTGGATCTGGCGGCACTATATCTGCGGATCTATTTTGCCGGTATGCCTTTTATCATGCTCTACAATTTTGAAAATGCCATCTTCCGCAGCAAGGGAAATACAAGACTCCCTCTTTTGGTCCTGGTTGCTGCCGGCGTGATCAATGTCGGCATGAACCTGTTCTTCGTGGCAGTATGCGGCATGAATGTGGAAGGTGTGGCAATCGCTACCGTGATCTCCAATGCTGTCAGTGCAGTCGTGCTGCTGTATTCCCTGATGAAAGATGACGAGTTTACCAGGTTCTCATTCCGCCGGATGAAGATCAACGGATCGGTCCTGAAGAGGATCATCCGGATCGGCTTTCCGGCTGGTATACAGAGTATGGTGTTTTCCCTGTCCAACATGTTTGTAATGGCAGCCATTAACAGTCTGGGAAGCGATGCCGTGGCCGCCAACACCGTTTCCACGTATCTGGACATCTTCGTTTTTTTCCTGGTGGATGCATTTGCTCAGGCAGCTACCAGTTTCGTCGGACAGAATTACGGCGCAGGACAGCTTGACAGATGCCGTCGGATCACCCGGATTGCCATGGGACTGGGAACTGTTTTCGGAGCGATACTGGCAGGGGTCTTTCTGCTGCTTCCCCGGTTCTTTCTGGGATTGTACAGCTCTGATCCTGCTATTGTGGAGATGGCAGCGCAGAGGGCATATATCGTGGTGCCGTTTGCTGTCTTCAATGTCATATACGGAACAGAGTCAGGTGCACTTCGGGCTTACGGCTATTCCACAACTCCGGCTGTGATCACAGTGTTTTGTGTGTGCGGAATACGAATCATCTGGATCTATACCGTCTTTGCGCAGGTCCATACGTTTGAGACTCTGTTCTGGGCATATCCCATCAGCTGGATGAGCTGTAACCTGTTTTTGACGATTGCCTATCTTATCCTGATCAGAAAGGTGAAACCGCCGGAAAAGTCCGCCTGATTGCTCTTTAGATCTCGAAATTTCACACTTGCGAAAAGAAGAGCCTTCATTTACAATGCAAAAATGATTGGCTTTGTTAGTTTTAGAAAGGAGACAGTCTTGAAGTACTATCTTGCAGTGGATATTGGAGCTTCCTCCGGCCGTCATATTGTTGGCTGGAAGGAAGGAGAGGAACTGAAAACGGAAGAGGTCTTTCGTTTTCCAAATGGTGTGAAGGAATTGGACGGCCATCTGACCTGGGATATCGATGCGCTGCTTTCCAATGTAAAAGAAGGTATTGCGGAGGCAAAGAAGCGCTTTGGAGACATCTCCTGCATGTCCATCGATACCTGGGGAGTAGATTATGTCCTGCTCAAAGGTGATGAAACAGTCTATCCCTGCTATGGGTATCGGGATAAGCGGACAGAGGCGGTGATCCCAATTGTGCATGGAATCGTTCCTTTCGAAGAACTTTATGCCCATACCGGGATCCAGTACCAGCCATTCAATACCATTTACCAGCTGTATTGTGACAAGCTGGCAGGAAGACTGGAAGGAGTCACGGATTTCCTGATGGTACCGGAGTACCTGATGTACCGGTTGACCGGCGTAAAAAAGCATGAGTACACCAATGCTACCACCGGCGGTTTCATCAATGCGAAAGCCAGGGATTATGACCGGGAGATTCTCTCAAAACTGGGACTTCCCGAGAAACTGTTCGGTGAGATCTCCATGCCGGGAACTTGTGTGGGAGAATATGAAGGCATCAAGGTGGTGCTGTGTCCGACCCATGATACCGCCTCTGCAGTAGAAGGACTGCCTCTTCCCGACGGCGCCATGTTCCTGTCCAGCGGGACCTGGTCACTGCTTGGTATGAAACTTGCACAGCCGGAAACCTCTGAGAAGAGTCGTAAGGCCAATTTCACCAATGAAGGCGGTGTGGGTTATATCCGGTATCTTAAGAATATCATGGGACTGTGGATCATCCAGAACCTGCAGAAAATGCTGGGTATTTCCTTCGGGGAAATGGTGGATCTGGCCCGTTCCAGCAGCTATGAGAAACTGTTTGACGTAAACCTTCCCTGTTTTCTGGAGCCCTTCCATATCCGGGAGGATATCTTAAGGGAACTGGGTGAGACGGAGCTTTCCGACGCCGATGTGATCAACAGCGTGTACCGCTCCCTGGCGTACAGCTACGGACAGGCTGTGAGGGAATTGGAAGAAGCTACCGGCAAGGCGCCGGAATACCTGTACATCGGAGGCGGCGGTGCCAAGAACCAATACCTCAATGAACTGACAGAACAGTATACCGGCAAGAAAGTTGTGGCACTGCCTATCGAAGCAACCGCCCTGGGCAACCTGAAGATCCAGATGGAATCCTGTCCGGCATAAGAAACTTTCCGGCTATTCGTTGCCATAAACAGAAACATAAAAATGTTTATTGATAACAGATCAATCACAATATAGAGGAGAACTACTATGAAAGATATCATGACAGCAAAATGGATGACACACATGATCCATACCGCCGATAATATGTATTTCCACGGCTGGGATGAAAGAAACGGCGGCAATATCAGTTTGCTTTTGTCCGAGGAGGAAGTAAAGGACTACATCTCCGGGGAAGTGATCCGTACGATCCCGCTGAATTTCGACGCGAAAGAGATCATCGGCAGGTATTTCCTGGTAACAGGGACCGGTAAGTATTTCAAGAATGTGAAATACGATCCCGCTGCCAATTTAGGGCTCATCCGGATTGCGCAGAACGGAACGGACGCGGAACTGATGTGGGGCTATTCGGATGGCGGGAAATTTACATCGGAACTTCCGGCCCATCTGATGAGCCATATCGCAAGACTGGCGATCGATCCGGACAACAAGGTGATCATGCACTGTCATCCCACCAATATCCTGGCGATGACATTTATTCATACCCTGGATGAACGGGAATTTACCAGGACACTGTGGCAGATGTGCACCGAGTGCATCGTGGTCTTCCCGGACGGCGTCAATGTCCTTCCCTGGATGCTGTGCGGTACCAACGAGATCGGGGAAGCAACCGCCGAGAAGATGAAGACTTCTCGTCTGGTAGTGTGGTCACTGCACGGCATTTACGGAGCCGGCAAAGACCTGGATGAGACCTTCGGCCTGATCGAAACGGCAGAAAAAGCTGCCGAGATCTACATGAAGATCGCACATCTCCCGAGAGTGAACACGCTGACTGATGAGCAGATGCATCTGCTGGAAGACCGTTTCGGCGTGAAGGGGAGAGAAGGGTATCTGGACTGAGAACTTCTACACCCGGCTGATCTGAATGTGCATCACGCTGTGAGGCTCGAGTACCTCATCCAGGATGAGGATATCGCCGCAATTGACTGTTTCAAAGGTCATCCGGGGCGTTGAGATCCCAGTGAGGTAACGGGATATCTCCGGCGTAATATCAGAGGGGGAACCCATTTTAACCCAGGCATCATAGGAGGAGCCGCAGCTGCGTCCGATCAGGGAACGGACAATGCTGTAGGCTCCTTTTTCTGTGGGAAGTTCGATGTGACAGTCCAGGTCAGAGATCTCTTCAAAAACATTATACCGTTTGGTGAAAGAAATAACGGAAGGATCGTTTCCTACATAGTCTTCATTGTAAAAATCCATATGGTAGACCAGGATCTCGTAGCCGGAATCTGTTTTTCCCACTATATAATTCTCTCCTTTTGCCAGGATATGGCGGGAAAAACGGTAAGCCATGCTCATGGCATAATAAGAGGATTTGGGAATTCCGCTGTAGGTCAGAAGACCCGGGCCTCCGTTAAACAGCTGATCGGTGTTGAAAAAGTCTTCGTGGATGTCCGAAAGGGCGGCAAAACCCATGCCGTATACGCGGTTTCCTGCGTTGAAATAGTTTTCCACTACAAACGGACCCATAAAGCTAGTATCACGGGTAAAGTCTGTAGGGAAAAAAGTAACATTCCAGTCGTCGATGACAATGGGAAGACCTGCAAGATAGCTCCGGTCAATGATCCCGGTCAGTGTTTCAATGGCTTGCGGAATAGCAGAACGTTCAGGCTTGATGTTCGGGATATCGTAATTATTGTCAAACACCGAGTATTCGATGAATTTCCGGCCTGAAACATTTTGACCGTCTCCGCAGCTGTAAAGATGAGTGGAAATAAAATCCGGCTTCAGATGATTTGCCTGAGCATAGGATAAGAAATCCACGTAATTGTCAAATCCGGAAGGGAAAGAAAAATTGGGAGAGCCGAACCGGATCTTAGGATCGACACTCCGAACCGCCTGATAAGTGCTTTTGTAAAACTGGAAAAAATGCTCTATGCTCTCGTTCCAGTATCCATGTTCCAGCCTCAGGTTTGGGGAGGTCCAGAAATCAAACAGCCATCCTTCCACGGTTTCTTTGCCGTAGCGGGCTGACAGATGACTGACAAAACTGGAGACCAGCATCTCCCAGAGTTTCATGGATTTGGGGGAGCTGACATTGGGATGGTACTGCCATCCGGCATACTGCTTGCGGGAAGCCATTTGTCCCGGCATATAACCGATCTCAATAAAGGGTTTCAGATCTGCGGAAATCAGGAAATCAAAGATCTCATCCAGCGCCCGCCAGCTGAAGACAGGCGTTTTGTTCTGGTCTTCATAATAGACGAAGAGGTCGTCGGAGAAGATATCACGCATCCGGACATATTCCAGGTCCAGATCCTGCCTGGCACGAAGGAGCTGCTGCTGCATGTCGGACCTCAGGCAGGACATGGCGCGTCCCAGACTGATGAAATGATGAGTCTTGTTTTCAAAGGCGGAAGACACGCTGTCGAGCCTGATGCTGCATTTCAATGCGGCGGCGTTCACAGGGGCATTTTCCGGGGATTTCCGATTCCAGAAACGACGCAGGTAATTGTATTCATCTGTATCCAGATCTGCAATCTCCTGCTGCGGCCGTTCCCGGAGGAGCTTCCGGTATTCCCTGGGAGAACAGTGATAAAACTTTTCGAAGGCGTTGCTGTAAGTCTTATGGTTGTTGAAGCCGCAGCTCAGGGCGATGTTCAGGACGGAGTCGTTGGTATCCCGGAGAAAATGGATGCTTTTATTGACCCGGTAGTTATTCAGAAAATCCGTAAAACTGACGCCGAACTGCTTCTTGAAATAAGCGGAAAAATACTGGGGATGAAAGCCAATCTCTCCCGATATCTCCTCCAGAGAAATCCTTTGGGTATAATGTTCCACAATATACTGCAGGATATCCTGTATGCGTTCCATACCCTGGTCAGTGGCTTTCTGGTCCAATCCATAGAATGCAAAATCTTCAGTCAGGATCGCCAGAATATCGCTGACTGCCCGGACGATGCGAGCGGGCGAAGCCTCCTGTGAGATCTGGTTATAATAAATGATCTGGGCCAGGGATTTGCAGATCGATGTATAAGCTTCCAACCGGTCATTCGCCCGGAGAATACTGATGCTGAAAGACAGTTTGTCTGCATTGGGACAGAGTGTCTTCCACAGATCGGAACCAATATCAACAAGCAGTGCTTTGCACCTGTCCTGTCCGGAACTGCCACCATGCAGTTCAAAGGGGCGGATAAAGGTGAAATCATGGGCATGAAGCCTCCGCTCCTTGGAACCGACAAAAATGGACAGCTCTCCGGTCAGCAGGAACAGCAGGCGAAAAGAAGGATTCCAATTGGGTTCATGAGTGAATTCCGTCTGCGTGTAGATCTTGACAACATCCATGATACAGTCTCCTAAAACATCGGTAAAATAATATTATATTTCTGCTACATAAGCCATTCTACCATAAGGAGAGATGAAATGGAAGAAATGTAAGATATTGAAATGAATATAAAGAAGAATTATAAGGCGGTTCACAAAAAATACATATTTAGCTTTTCATAATTCTCGTTTCTGACTAAAAAACTGGAATTCTTAATGAAAAATCATTGGTATAATGCACTATAGAAAACTGTTGTTTTGAAAAAACTTTATGCATTTTTGATACGAGGTGCTTAAAATGGCTCAAAGGGGCGAATTGATCTTAGAAACAAGAAAACTGACAAAGCATTTTGGTCCTACGGTTGCGCTGAATGCTGTTGATTTCAAGATCTACCGCGGACAGATCACCGGCCTGATCGGTGAAAACGGCTCCGGTAAATCCACGATCACATCCATTGCAGCAGGCATGCAGCCGCCTACCAGCGGAGAGATGTTCTTCAAGGGACAGCCGCATAAACCGTCATCCATGATCGAAGGGATCGAATGCGGTATCGGCATGATCGTACAGGAACAGGGTACTGTTCCGGGGATTACGGTTGCCGAGAACATTTTCCTGGGCGAGGAAAAGAAGTTCGGCAAGGTCCTGATCAGCCGCCGCAAGATGCAGGCGGAAGCCAAGAAAGTTCTGGAGAATATCGGCCTGACCAATGTAGATCCGGCAGCTCCCATCGAATCCCTGAATATGCAGGACCGGAAACTGGTGGAGATCGCCAAGACCGTTTACATGAAGCCGGAAATGCTGGTGGTAGACGAGACGACGACCGCTCTGTCCCAGTCCGGCCGTGAGATCATCTACGATATCATGAAGAGAATGCGTGATGACAATAAAGCGGTCGTGTTCATCTCTCATGACCTGGAAGAACTGATGGAGATCTGCGATACCCTGACGGTTCTTCGAGACGGCAATTTCATCGCGACCCTGGACAAAGAAGATTTTGATGAAGACCTGATCAAGAAATACATGGTCGGCCGTGAGATGACCGGCGATTATTACCGCAGCGATTTCGATACCCCCATCTCCGACGAAGTCGTCCTGAAGGTGGATGATGTGACCACCGGTGAAGGTATGCTGATGAATTTCTCCATGGAGCTTCACAAAGGGGAGATCCTGGGGATCGGCGGCCTGTCCCACTGCGGCATGCATGAACTTGGAAAAGCCTGCTTCGGCGAGACGCCGGTGCTGAGGGGAACCGTTACTCATGTCGCTTCCGGCGAGAAGATCACGAACGCCCTGAATGCCATGAAGCATGGGCTGGGATATGTTTCCAAAGACAGGGATAAGGAAGCTCTGGTCCTGACAGAGAGCATTGCGGACAATATCATTTCCGCCGGCTATGACAAGCTGGTGAAAGGACCGTTCCTTCTTCCTTCCGATACAAAGAAATATGTAAGCAAACAGGTAAAAGATCTGAGCATCAAATGCGCTTCTGTTAAGCAGGATGTGCAGTATCTTTCCGGTGGTAATAAACAGAAGGTCGTATTCGGCAAATGGATGGGCCGGGGATGTGATATCCTGATCCTGGACTGCCCGACCCGTGGCGTTGATATCGGCGTCAAGGCTGCCATGTACGCCCTGATCAATGAAATGAGACTTGCAGGAAAATCGATCATCATGATATCGGAGGAAATGGCAGAGCTGATCGGTATGTGTGACCGCCTGCTGATCCTGAAGGATGGACAGCAATCCGGAGAATTTTTCCGGAGTCGGGATCTGAACGAAAATGATATCATCGAAGTCATGATTTAAGGAGGAAACCAAAATGTCAGAAGCAGCTGTTAAAACGAAAAAGCCTTCTAAGGTAAATGCCAGGCTGATCGGTGATCTGGCACCGTATCTCGGCCTTGTGCTGGTCGTGATCGTCTTTGGTTTCCTGACCAACTGGAATCTGGTAAGCGGAACGAACCTGCAGGCCATGTCCAGCAACGTGATCACCACAGCCATGTGTACCATCGGCGCTGTGTTCGTCTTCGGAGCCGGATATTTTGATATGGCGATCGGTGGATCCTTATGCTTTGCGGCCGTTTTGGGAGCCATGGCAACGATCAGTTCCGGAAGTCTGTTTATCGGAGCGATCGCGATCCTGGCGGTCTCCCTGGTACTGGCCTGCATCAAAGCGACCCTGGCATCTTTTGTCAATGTGCCGTTCTTTATCTTCACCATCATCCTGGGATCTATCTTCTCAGCAATCGTGCTGGTGATCATGGGCAATGAGACGACACTTCTTCTGAAGAACGCGGCTAAACCCATACCGGAATTCAGCTTTGGCCAGATGTCCACGATCTCTATTATCTGCCTGGTGATCTTCTTTATCATCTGCGTGATCTTATTCCAGTTTACACCGATCGGACCGAAAGCCAAGAACATGGGCGGCAATGTCTTTGCTGCCAAGCAGAGCGGTATCAGTAAGACCAAGACCACTTTTACAGTCTTTATCATCGGCGCTATCGGCATCGCTTTGGCAGCATTCCTGCTGATGATCCGTACCAGGACCATTGGCAATACCACAGGCGGCAGCCTTGGAAATGATGTTATGGTCGCACTGGTACTGGGCGGCATGCCGCTGTCCGGAGGACCGAGATCCAAGATCAGCGCCGGACTCGTAGGTGCTGTTACCATCACAGTCCTGAACAGCGGACTGACCATGATGGGTCTTTCCACCGGTGAAGTGCAGATCATCCGCGGTATCGTATTTATTATCGTAGTTCTGGTGTCCAGCTTGAGTTACAGGGGCAAGCTGCTGCCACGCTAATAGAAAAACAAATTAAATGGAGGGAAAAACTAAATGAAGAGAGTTATTGCAATCGTTCTTGCTGCAGTTATGGTAGTTGCTATGTCAAGTATCGTAATGGCAGGCGAAGCACCTGAAGGCTATACTCAGGTAGAAGTATTTGACGGAACATATGGGTTTGGTGATGCTGAGATCACAGCTTACGCAAATGATGATTTCACAGCATTCTATCTTGCCTGGGAAGCTTTTGACGAGGACCAGGTCCTGGAAGGAACCATCGATGACGGTATTGTTACTGTTGATTATGACGAGACCGGTTTCATGACAGGCGATGCACAGCTGATCTGGGACGATGCTGTGGCAGCTGATGCATGGGAAGCTATCGGCGGCGCAGCTCCGGCTGAAGAACCGGCAGAAGCTCCGGCAGAAGCTCCGGCAGAAGCAGCTCCGATCGATTATGCTTTTGACGGTTCCTGGCCGGAAGAGCAGATCAAGATCGCTGTTGAGCTGTATGACACCACAGACGAGCAGGCTTTGGCAATCATCGATTACTTCGATTATCTTGAGAAGTACTTCAATATTGACTTTATGTATTCCGAGTCCATCTCTGATGCAGAAGGCGAACTTGCTTTCATCGATGCAGCAGCAGGTGCAGGATGCAAAGGTCTGTTTGGTTACTACAATGTTACAGAAACGGAAGCTATCAAGCAGTGCGCAGCACATGACATGTTCTTCGTAGGTGCTGTCGGCGGATCAGGCGCAGCTTCCAGAGACGATCTGGATCAGTATGACAACTACATCGGATCCTATGTACTGGTAGGCGGCAATGGAGATACCGAGCACAACGGCGATTACCTGGGCGGCTATGAACTGGG
>JAFWOB010000211.1 GCA_017510065.1 Parasporobacterium sp. | reverse complement strand
TGCGGTTGGAGTCTCAAATCAGCCATCATGTGACACAATACGAACACCAAACCACAGTATCCCAAACAGCATAGCTTATACCTGTAGAAAAGGTAAAGAAGAGCTATGACTATATAATACGAGAATACGAAATGTACTTTTTTCAGCTTTTTTCATATTTGAGAACAGGCCATGTATTCTTGAATCCCGGAAAGTGCCTAAAAGAGAATACTTTTTATTCTTTTTTGGGGTAACCCCGGGATTTGAGAATACTAGCCCTGTTCTTTAAATTTGAAAATCGGCCATACAAGAACACTTCGTATTCTCTAATTTGAAGAAACTGGATTTGAAGAACACCCTGCGTTCTCAGATCTGGCAAATGGCGAATTTGAGAACTGCGCAGGGTTCTCAGATCAGATAATAGGCAAATATAAGAGCGAAGCAGATGCTTCAAAATAAAAGGACAATACCCGAAAAGGCATTGTCCCTATTTCATTTCCCGTTACTTGCTCCTCCGCAAACGGGCAAGCCGGCAAATCTGCAAGACGTCAGACATTCATGATGATCTTTCCGTCAAACGGCCAGAGCGTGTAAGTTTTTCCCTTGTAAAGAACGTTCAGATACTGATCCGACCGGTTGATCATGATCAGGATCCGTTCGTGTCCGTCAAACCGTTCCAGAGCAAGCACATCATCACTGACAGGAGAGAGCTCAAAACCACCGTTTTTCAGGCAGGGGTGTTCATGGTAGAACTGACCGAGCCAGCGGAAATGATTTACCAGGTCCGTGTCTTCCTTCCCCCAGGGATAGGTCCTGCGGCAATCCGGATCGGAACCGCCCTGTACGCCGGTTTCATCCCCATAGTAGATGTCCGGGACGCCGGGCAGGGTGTACTGAAGGATTGACAGCATCTTGTAGCGCTTTCTGGCCAACTCGTACTCTTCTTCTGTCAGGTCGTGGTACTGCGTTTCATGGTCAAATCCGTATCTGGCGAGCGGATATCCACCGAGAATATTCATGACCCGTTCCCGGTCGTGGCTTCCCAGAAGATTCAGGCTTCCGTAGAAATTTTCCGGCGGATAGTTTTCTGCCAGGCTCATGAACCGGCGGCAGAAATCAAAAGCGGAGCAGTCTCCGATCACAAAGGGGAGTACAGCCGCACGGAACGGATAGTTCATGGTGCAGTCCAGTTCCTCACCCCAGAAATATTCCATCAGATGGCCGTAGTTGTATTTATTGGAAGGATCGTCCCAGACCTCTCCCATCAGGAGATTTTCCGGGCATTCTTCTTTGACCGCTTTGCGGATTGCTTTCAGGAATTCATTGGGCAGTTCATCGGCTACGTCCAGCCGCCAGCCGGAGGCGCCGAGGCGGAGCCATTTGCGAAGGACGCCGTCTTTGCCGGTGATAAAATCCACATACTCCGGATTTGTGGTCACAAAATCCGGCATATCCGCAATGTTCCACCAGCATCGGTAGCCGGGTTTTCCCTTATAGAAGGTGAACCAGGAACGGTAAGGAGAAGTCGTAAAATGAAATGCGCCTTTCAGACCTTCTTCTTTGTGGAACTGGTTGAAATAATCAAAATATTTGCTGTCGGCGCCGCAGTGATTGAACACGCCGTCCAGGACGATACGGATACCCCGGGATCTTGCCTCCCGCGCCAGAGCGATGAAACTTTCTTCAGTTCCCAATGCCGGATCGATCTGCATATAATCCGCTGTGTCATAACGGTGAGTCGATCTGGCCAGGAAAATAGGGTTCAGATAGAGCACGGTAACGCCAAGGCCCTGGAGATAGTCCAGTTTTTCCCGGATGCCGTCCAGGGAACCGCCGTAGAATTTCCAGCGGACAATGTCACAGGTTCCGCCGAACTCATTGACCGGGATCTCCTCCCAGTTTTCTTCCACACAACGTTTAACGCCGCCCCGGACATCGGGAAGAGTGCCTACATGATCCGGATCAAAGTCTTTGGAACGGGCAAAACGATCCGGAAAGATCTGATAAACAATACCGTCTTTATACCATCTGGGAACAGGCGTATTACGATATACCGTGATCTGGAAAGCCGGAGGCTCCTCCGGATAATCACTGCCGGGACCTCCCAGGCACTCCGGATTGTTGCCATAGTAGACCGTGCGGTCTCCCATGTCGATGATAAAATAGTAAAACAGAACACAGGGCTCTTCCGGCAGAAGAAGGTTGATGAAAAACTGGAAACCGTTCCCCTCCATCGGGAGCAGATCCTCTCCATAGCCTTCCCGCCATACCCGGAGTGTGACAGAAAGAGCACCTTCAGCATAAAGCATCAGGTAAACGGAACTTCCGGTCTCACCGGCGCCGAAAGGCCTGCGGTATGTAATGTCGTGAGAATTGTGATAAAACTGCATAAAAAAACCAACAATATGCTGCCCTTCCGGGCAGCATATGAACTACATGTGAATCAATGCTGCAAAACTCAGGAAAGCAAATGCTGATAGAGCTCTTTGTAAGCTTTGGCAGAACTGCTCCAGGAGTAATCTGCCGATACAGCCTGCTTCTGCTTGCTGAGCCATTCAGTCCGGTTGTTATACCATATATCCAAAGCGCAGTCCAGTGAATATTTCATATCATCGGCATTAAATGTCAGGAAAGAGAAGCCGTTGGAAGAATTCACCGTGTCTTTCAGACCGCCGGTTTCCCGTACCAGAGGCAGGGAAGCATATTTCATGGCGATCAGCTGCGTCAGCCCGCAGGGCTCAAACCGGGACGGGATCAGCATGACATCTGCCGCTGCGTACAATTTGTGAGACAGGGCATTGTCAAACTTGATCTGGGCGGAGATCTTCTCCGGATACTGATGTGCATACCAGGAAAAGGCTTCCTCAAAATGTCCGTCGCCGATGCCCAGTACCACGAGCTGCATTTCTGACTGGGCAATATGAGGCAGGAGATAAGTGACCAGATCCAGGCCTTTCTGCTCCGTCAGCCTGCTGATGATGGCAAACATCGGGATCTCTTTATCCTGCTTCAGACCGAGTTCTTTTTGAAGAGCCAGTTTGTTTTCCAGCTTTTTCTTCATGCCTCTCGGGCCGTAATTGGTATATCCGAGTTCTTTCGCCGCATCGCTTCCCAGATAAGGATCGGTGGCCGGGTTCCACACGTCGTAGTCGATCCCGTTCAGGATGCCGCTCAGGCTGTCCCGGCGCATATTGAAGAGCCAGTCCAGACCTTCCCCATAATAGGGGGTGCAGATTTCCTCCGCATAGGAGGGGCTGACGGTTGTGATCCAGTCTGCATAGGTGCAGGCTCCCAGCATAAAGTTGGCGCAGCAGCTGTAGTCCCGCCATTGTCTCAGCTGAGCATCGGCAGGTGTATTGTGAAGGCCGAGCGTATCGCCGATCACATAGGGATCGTAGATGCCCTGGAACTTCAGGTTGTGGATCGTAAAAATAGTCTTGGCCTTCTTAAGGGAGGTTTCCCGGTAGAACTCCCGCAGATAAACGGGAATCAAAGCAGTATGCCAGTCGTTGCAGTGGATGATGTCCGGATCGAACCCATCCAGATGCAGGCATGCCTCCAGGCAGGCTTTGGAGAAAAAGGCCATCCGTTCACAATCGTCATTGTCGCCGTACAGCTGATTGCGGTTAAAGTATTTCTCACTGTCAAGGAAATAATAGGTGACGCCCTTGTGCTCCAGAGAGAAGATCCCGCAGTATTCATGGCGCCAGGAAAGGTCTACATAGAAGTAGGACAAAAACTCCATTTTTTCCTGGTATTCTCCCGGAATACCGGAGTATTTGGGCAGCATGACCCGGATATCGGCTTCCTCCGGACCGTCAAGGGCTTTTACGGCAGCAGGCATGGAGCCGGCCACATCGGCCAGCCCGCCTGTTTTCATAAAAGGATCTGCTTCAAAAGCTGTAAAAAGTATCTGCATCAGACAGTCATTCCTTTCTTGACGAAGTAAGGAGATTCTTTGCTTGCAATGATCTTGACATCAGAGGTTACATGGACCCGTTTGTCGCAGATAAAATATTTCAGTTCCGCGCCGCTGTCGATCTCGGCGTGCTGCATCAGCACGCAGTTTTTGACGGAAGCACCTTCTGATATATGGGAACTCCGGAAGATAATGCAGTTTTCCACGTTTCCTTCGATGGAACTGCCGGCTGCGATCAGGGAGTTCTTGACGTTGGCGGTGGGAGCAAAGAAGGTCGGGCAGCGGTCCTGGATATTGGTGAATACCGTACCATGTTCGAACAGCATATCCTGTACGTCTTCTTTTAAGAGTTCCATACTGGCTTCGAAATAATCCGTCATATTATCGATCTTGTGCTCATAGCCGATGTACTCATAGCGGCCGATCGGGGTCTCCGGCAGATAGGTATCGATGATCTTCGTGATGTCCATGAAATCAAGATTGGAGAACCACTTGCACAGATCGTTCAGGAAGGAGGCATCCATGATAAAGATATCCAGGAATTCCTTGCCTTTGTAGACCTTGGTGATCTGCACGCCGCTTGCTTCATGCTGCTCGATCAGCGGGCGGAAATCCATACTGATGACGCGGTTTGCGCCGCTCATCAGAACGTAATCCGTCGTCTGCTCATAGTTGAAGAAACGGGCATTCTGGATAATATCCCGGAGCAGGAACTTGCTGTCCGTATCGCGTTTTCCATAGACGCTTCCCGGCAGCATGAACATGCTGTGGGTCTTCCGTCCGAATCCCCAGGCTTTGCCGGTACCGACATGGTCGATCAGGGACCGGTTTTTGAACGGAATGACAAGTCCCACGGAGGTGATGCCGGAATTGGCCATGTTGGACAACGGGAAATCGATCAGACGGTATCTTCCGCCGAAGGGAAGAGCAGCCAGCGGCCGGTCTGTCATAACGGCGTTCATTGCTTCACTTGCATAGTTTGCTGTAATTAATCCGATTGTTTTACTCATATCTGTCACCCCGCAAATTTGCTGTTCGCACCGATCACCAGGATCTGTCCGTCAGGATCTTCGATCACAGAATCCGGCAGGATGTGAACACCTTCATTGATAATAGCCTTTTTGATCCTGCAGTTTTTACCGATGCGTGAGCCCGGAAGCAGGATCGCGTCTTCAATAACCGCTCCTTCTCCGATCTGTACGCCGGAGCCGAGGATGGAGTGGGTAACGCTGCCTTTGATGGAGCAGCCATTGCTGACGATGGAATTGGTGACAGAAGCTTTCTTTCCCAGATACTGAGCAGGATAGAAGTTGGAGTTGGAGAATACCGGCATGCCTTCCAGGAACAGCTGCGTGCCGAGGCCTTTGTCAAGAAGGTCCATATGGGCTTCGAAATAACTGTCGATGGTTCCGACATCTTTCCAGTAACCCTCAAAACGATAGGGGATCAGAGTCTTTCCCTGCCCTAAGAGCATCGGGATGATGTTCTTTCCGAAGTCGTGTTCGGATTCCGGATCGTCATGATCCGCGATCAGGGCGGCACGCATGACATCCCAGCGGAAGATATAGATACCCATGGATGCCAGGTTGCTGTCCGGTTTTTTGGGCTTCTCCGAGAATTTGCCGATACGGCCGTTTTCATCGAGGCTCATGATACCGAAGCGGCTGGCTTCTTCCCAGGGAACCTCGTAGACGGCAATGGTAAGATCGGCATCCGCATCCTTGTGGACCCGGAGCATGTCATTGTAGTCCATCTTGTACAGATGGTCGCCCGAGAGCACCAGGACATGTTCCGGATTGTAGCCGTCCACATATTCGATGTTTCTGTAGATCGCATCTGCCGTACCGTCATACCAGTTGCCGCCGGTCTCTGTTGCAAAAGGCGGAAGCATGGATGCACCGCCTGCCGCGGAATCCAGATCCCAGGCTTCACCGGTGCCGATATAGCGATGCAGGGCAAGAGGCTTGTACTGCGTCAGAACGCCGACGGTGTCGATCCCTGAATTGATACAGTTGGAAAGACAGAAATCGATGATCCTGTACTTGCCTCCGAACGATACTGCAGGTTTGGCAATATTTTTTGTCAAAACCCCCAGGCGGCTGCCCTGGCCGCCTGCAAGCAGCATAGCAATACATTCTTTGCTGGCCATAATAATACCCCCATAAAAATATAATACTTTTGTTTACTTATGTTCTGCGTGCCAGATCTCGTCTGCGTATTCACGGATGGTCCGGTCGCTGGAAAAATATGCTGACCGCGCAATGTTCATCAGTGACATAACACCCCATTTCTCCTTGTCACTGTAGATACGGTCGATTCTTTCCCAGGCGTCCACATAGGACTGGAAATCCTTGAGGACAAAGTATTCGTCCCCGTTGACCATCAATGCGTCGTAAATACCCCAGAAGTAGATCGGCTCGCCTTTCATATCTTTTAATGTCCCGTCGATCAGCTGGGTCATCATCTTATTGATCCGCGGATTGGCTGCTGCCACATCTTTCGGATAGTAGCCTCCATTCCTGGAATAATTGGATGCTTCTTCGGAAGTCAGACCGAAGATCACGATACTGTCATCGCCTACATGCTCCTTGATCTCTACATTGGCGCCGTCCAGGGTTCCCAGTGTGACGGCACCGTTCATCATGAATTTCATGTTGCCGGTTCCGCTGGCTTCCTTGCCTGCAGTGGAAATCTGCTCGGAGATATCCGCAGCCGGGTAGATCAGCTGTGCGTTGGAAGTGCAGAAGTTCTCCACGAAGGCTACCCGGATCTTATGGTTGACACGGTCATCCGCATTGACCATACGCGCGATGGTATTGATCAGATAGATCACATCCTTCGCAAATGCGTATCCCTGTGCTGCCTTGCCGGCAAAGATAAAGGTATACGGATTGATCTCCAGATGCGGAGATTCCAGAAGACGGTTATAGACGTCCAGGACCTTCAGCGCGAATAGAAGCTGCCGTTTGTAAGCGTGGATACGTTTTACCTGGATATCAAATACGGAGTCCGGATTCAGTTCGATCCCCTGGGTCTTCTTGACGTAATCGCACAGGCGGACCTTGTTTTCATGCTTGATCTGACGCATCCGTTCCAGAACCTGCGGATCGTCTTTGAAGTTTTCGAAGGACTCCAGTTTATCGATGTTGCGCTTCCAGTCCGGTCCCAGTGTGTCGTCCAGAAGATGGGAAAGTCCGGGATTGGCCTGGATCAGGAACCGGCGATGGCTGACGCCGTTGGTCTTGTTGTTGAACCGCTCCGGAAAGATCTCATAGAATTTCCGGAAAACGTCGTCTTTCAGGATCTGGGTATGAAGGGCAGCCACGCCGTTGGTGGAATGAGATCCGATGATACTCAGGTTGGCCATCCTTACCTGGTTGTCCCACAGGACACTGATCTGCCTCAGGTCTTCCGTATTGGTAATACCGCGTTTTGCAAGTTCTTCCCGGAACCGTCTGTCGATCTCTTCCACGATCATGTATACACGGGGAAGAAGGCTCTTGAACAGCTCGATATCCCATTTCTCCAGGGCTTCCGGAAGAACGGTATGATTGGTGAAGGAGATGGTATTCTTGGTGATCTCCCATGCATCGTCCCATTCCAGATGCTCTTCATCCAGGAGGATCCGCATCAGTTCCGGGATGCACAGAGTCGGATGGGTATCGTTGATATGAATACTGATCCTTTTGGGGAGTTTGGAAAGTTCCTCACGCCCGTAGGACTTGAAATACTGTTTGAGGATGTTGTGAAGTCCTGCAGCGACCATCAGGTATTCCTGACGCAGACGGAGTTTCTTACCCGTGCCGTTGGAATCATCCGGATACAGGATGCTGGTCATGGCGGTAATATCGCAGGTTTCCTTCATAGCTGCCGCATAATCTCCCCGGTTAAAAGCAGCCATATCGATGGATTCATGTTCGGGACGGGCATCAAACAGATGCAGAACACTGATGTGCTCGCCGTCTTCGCCGATGATCGGGATGTCATAAGGAACAGCGCTGACACACTGGTAACCCTTATGTTCAAAGGTCATCTTGCCGTTTTCGTACTTTCTGTCTACATAGCCGCCGAAACGGACAGTGACAGCATTTTCCGGGTTGCCGGTTTCCCAGGGATAGCCGTTTTCCAGCCACGGATCCGGCAGTTCCACCTGACGGCCGTCCACGATCTTCTGACGGAACAGACCGAATTTATAACGCAGGCCGATGCCTTCGCCTGCAATTCCCAGGGATGCCATAGAATCCAGGAAGCAGGCAGCCAGACGGCCGAGACCGCCGTTGCCGAGACCCGGTTCCGGTTCCAGATCGCACATTTCCTGCAGGTCGATGCCCAGTTCTTCCAGGGCGGCGACAGCCTCATCATGGATCCCGACGGTATACAGATAATTATCCAGGAGCTTTCCGATCAGGAACTCCATGGAAAAATAAAATACTTTTTTATGCTGGTTCTGGAAAATGTTCTCTTCGGTCTGGACCCGCTTGTTGGTAGCCGTGTGAGTGATCATACGCACGAGGGCGGAGTACTTTTCGTAGTTGGAGCATGCTTCCAGCGGTTTCCCGAAATGTGATTCAATCGTAGTCTTATAAGTGTCAATAAATCTTCTGGTATCGATCATGTAATTCTTTCTTTCCTTATATATTAGATTCTTCAGGGAGGCCCGCACTGCACGGGGGAGTAGATGGCAGCAAAAGAAAAACAGCAGACTCCCTCAAGTTATCTGCTATTCTAGCACATTTTCAAGAAAAATATATCTTTTTTTATTAATTATGGTAAGAAAGCTTGAGTGCGTAGGGAATATAATGAACGATATCGGAAGAGATCATGCCCATTTCCCCCAGTTCTTCCGCTGCCAGATCGCCGGCTTTTCCATGAAACCAGACCCCCATGCAGGCGGCATCCAACGCAGAATATCCCTGAGCGGCCAGCGAAGCGATCAGACCGGCCAGACTGTCGCCGGAGCCTCCGGTAGCCATACCCGGGTTCCCGGTGGTATTTCGGTAAATATCAAAGGAGCTGCCGTTTTTCCGAACAACTAAAGTGCCGGCTCCTTTCAGGACACAGATACAGCGGTACTGCTCGGCCAGAGTGCAGGCGGCACGGCCCCGTTCTTCTTCCGACGAGATGGGATCAGCCGAGTGCAGAAGCCGCTTTGCCTCTCCGATATGCGGGGTAATGATCCGGACAGCTTCAGAAGCCGTAAAATGCTCTGCCAGATCTTCGCTTTCAGATATAAGGTTTAGAGCATCCGCGTCCGTTACCAGGACCGAGCAGCAGCCGTCAAACAGCCGGCTTAAGATCCTGGCAGCTTCGGGACTTTTTGAAAGGCCGCTGCCGCAGGCGATTGCCTGGTAGTCCCGGATCTTCAGCTGCGGACTCAGCGGAAGGCAGGTTGCTTCCGGCACACAGCACTGCAGGATCGGAAGAAGAGGACTGTCCAGAGAAGGCAGCAAGTACTGCACCAGCCCTGCGCCGCTTTTCAGGGCAGACCGGCCGCACAGAACGGCTGCCCCTGCCATACCCGGCGATCCGGCGAAGACCAGGACTTTTCCGAAATCACCCTTGTGGGCGTCGGCCTTCCGTGGGCGGAGCGTGCTGTCTATATAAGCGCTGTTGATCTCTTTCATGATGTGTGCCTTTCTTTGGTCAGAACTACTGCTTCCAGTATAGTGAAGCTTCAGGGGAAATGCAACAGGCGGCTGTTCCGCTGTCTAACAGCTGTTTTCATGCGGAAATGCAAATATTTGATTTTCGCATGAGTTTTTTGTCGGGATTTTCATGCGGAATTTGAATTTTATTGATTTCGCATGATATTTTTCTTTGATTTTTCATGCGTTTTTTTTAAATGCAGTTTTTCGCATGAAAAAAAGGGCAAAAATATCATGCGTATTTTCGAAGTCTTCATTTTCGCATGAAAATGATCCTGCATCTATCATGCGAAAAATAGATTTTTAAAAATACGCATGAAAAGATTAGTCAAAACATTCATCGGAACACGTTTCAAGTTAACAATATAGAAACATATTCGGGATTTTCACCAAATGGAAGAATAGTCAATTGACAGATCTGAAATGAGGCATCCGATATCTTTTAATAACTTCGAGAGTCTGCATAAAAAGTGCATATTATTTTTGCTTCTTTGTGATAATTGACGGAGGTTTTGCGCGAGGGTAGAATCAAACTGCAGTAGTTTCACATTTTATACAGGAGGAACAACAAATGAAAATGAGAAAGACAATTCTGTCATTCATTGCTGTTCTCACCATGGCTTCCATGATCTTCGCCATGACTGCATTTGCAGCAGAACCGGCTGCACAGGCAGAAGGCGTCGGCATTGCCGAGGTGACTTATGGTCCGAATTACATCGCGACCACAGCAACGGAAGACGACACGATCAACAGCCCCTCCGCATCTTCCAATATTACTGCTGTCACACTGACAGACGGTACTGTGATCGATGCGGAAGGCGGCGTTCTGACACTGGTGATCAACGGTGTTCAGTATGATATCCTGGACTTCCTTGAGAGCGGTGAAGCACTTCCTGAGAATGCAGAATTTGCAGTCACAGCAGGAACAGACGCTTATTCCGAAATGGCCAAGTTCATGAACATGGCCGGAAATACCGCTCAGTACACCTATCGTTCCGCTCTGAGAGTCGGAGAAGGCGGGATCGTTGCAGACGAGACCATCAACAACCTTCTGGCAGCAGAAGTGGATGAAACCGGTATCCGCAACGGTTCCATCACCTCTCTGGCTCCGTTCTTTAACGGCGTGATCGTTGATGCAGGCGAGTATGCGATCGAGAACATGGAGATCATTGGTATCGGCGACGGCGCCAATGATTTCAAGGGTTCTGCAGCCATGGTTCTGGCACAGGGCACCAGTGATGTAACGATCCAGGATTCCCTGATCCTTACGGCAGGCGTTATCCGTACTGCGGCAGCAGTCAACGGCGACGGCATCCTTCGTATCAACAATTCTGTTCTCTATACTGAAGAAACTCCGGATTCCCAGGCAGAATATGATGCGCTGGTTGTCCCGATGATGAAGAGAACTCCGTTCGCACTGGGCCTGGAAGGCGTTGTGCGTGCAACCAACGTGCTCGGCGCAGGCCAGGGTATCTACAACGATTCCCTGATCGTATCCTCCGGATGGGGCGTTCTGTCCACAGACTCCGGTCGCGGATACAATGCTGTCGGCACCTATGCTCTTGATGTCACCAACACCGTAGCAGGTACCGGTCTTGTGGAAGTTGCGCAGGATGGCGTTGATTACTTCGCAACCAAGGAAGTCGGCGGCCAGACCTATGGTTATGTGGCAGGCGGCAGCGGATACGTTGCTTATGCTGATGCAGGCGTATGGGATAAGTTTGACAACGTTAAGTTCTACGGCGGAAATGAAGTCCAGATCATGGCTTCTTCCAACTCTTCCGCATTCTACACCAATTCCGAACTGAACTCCGGACACATCGGCGTCATGACCCAGCAGAATGCAGGCGGTACGATCTCCGTTGTGGATTCTGTCATGAACGTGGCAGAGACTGGTTTCCAGATCAAATCCGGCGCAGCCAACAACGGCTTTACCAACATTGTAGTTGACAATACACAGATCAATTTCACGGCTGACTCCAAGTGGGGCAAAACGCTGGCAGAACTGGTAGAGTCTGACGATGCCGGAAACCCGGGCAACACTTCCTTTACAGTCAATGATACGGGCGATGAAGCAGACGCTTCCACCGCAACCGCTATCGTAGACGATTCCAGTGCGGTGTTTGCAAACGGCGAATACACCGGCAACATCTGGAACAACATCTATAACAAATATCAGAAATTCAATGTTACCCTGGATGCAGCAACTGTAAACGGAACCATCTCCTCCTCTTACGGTTATCACCTGAATGATGACGGCAGCCGCATGGAGAACGGAACTGTTCTTAATGCAGATACAACAGGCAATTACCTGCTTTCCAGTGCATCGGATTATCATAAGATCGGCGCACAGTACAATGTTGCTCATGCACAGGTCAACAACCCGCTGAACCTGACTCTGACCAACGGGGCTGTCTGGAACGTTGTTCTGGCAGACGGAACCTGCGGCGAGGCAGACGCGATCTACCTGAATGACCTGACCGTGGAAGAAGGATGCTCTGTTGCAGCAGAAGCTCCGGTTGAGTTCCATATCTACGGTGAAGCAGTTATCAACGGCGAGATCAGTGAGAATATCACTATCATCCAGGAAGAAGCAGTAGTTCCGGCAGTTACGGCAGATGAACTCTATGCTTATGACATGGCAGATCCGCGTCATACCGCTACCATCATCGCAGTGGACGCAGACGGCAACAAGCTGACAGGCGCTATCAAGTTCGACGCTTACAAGGCATTTGCTACCAGCTTCTTTACCCTGGCAGGCAATGGCTATGACATCCTTTCCGTGGAAGTGACGGATGGCGATGCGACACTGACCGAGATCGTGGAAGGCGAAGAAGGATTCGGCGAATATCAGTACAATATCGCGATGAACACCGACTGCACCATTACCGCTACTGTTGAGAAGGCAGCAGGCGGCAGCGATGGCGGTTCCGGCGGCGGCCCGGGAGGCCCCGGCGGTGAATCAGCAGGCGGCCCCGGCGAAGGCGGTTCTGAAGGCGGCGAGTCTGCAGAAGGTGAATCACCGGCAGAAGCAGCACCGGCTCCGGAAGGCGAGTCTCCGGCAGACGCGGCACCCGCAGGCGAATCTGAAGAAGCACCTGCAGCTCCGGAAGGCGAGTCTCCGGCAGACGCAGCACCGGAAGGCGAAGCTCCCGCAGCTCCGGAAGGCGAATCTCCGGAAGCACCGGCACCGGCAGGCGAGTCACCAGAAGGTGAAGCACCTGCAGCTCCCCCGGCAGATTCTCCGGAAGGTGAGTCTCCTGAGGGCGAATCTCCGGAAGGTGAATCAGCAGGCGGCCCCGGACTCCAGGAAGAAGAGTTCGAGATCACGGTCGGTGATGTAACCGGCATTGCTCATTATCAGGATCTTGAAAGCGATTCTGAAAAGAGAGCGTTTGTGATCACATTTGACGGCAAAGAATATTCCGGCAAGATCGACAAAGGCGTATGGACAGCCGATGATCCGGAAGGCGCGGACGTGATCGCTGCTTTCCAGGCTGCTCATGAGGCAGACCCCAGCTTTATGGGACCTCCCCCGGCAGGCAACTGATGCTGTAAAGTTACTTTCGTTCAATTGAAGAGGTGCTGCTGCATTTTCGATGATGCGGCAGCACCTTTTTGTATGGCAGGAAAATATTCTTGTTTTATCTGACTGCCCGATTTAAGAAGGGTAGACCCTACTTGTTTTGGCCAGTTGCCAATTTTAAGAAGGGTAGACTCTACTTGTTTTGGTCAGTTGCCGATTTTAAGAAGGGTAGACCCTACTTGTTTTAGCCAGTTGCTGATTTTAAGAAGGGTAGACCCTACTTGTTTTAGCCAGTTGCCGATTTTAAGAAGGGTAGACCCTACT
>JAFWOB010000037.1 GCA_017510065.1 Parasporobacterium sp. | reverse complement strand
TATGTGATCATCGCGGTGGCGTATTTCTTCACCGGATACTATTTCTTTTCCTATAATATATATGGCGGCACGACGGATTTTACACAGCTGTTCTCCCTGCTGTTTTCCGTGGTGCTGTTTCTCATACCGGTCCTGACCATGCGGCTGATGAGCGAGGAAAAAAGATCCCGGACCGACCAGCTCCTGTTGACCGCCCCGGTGTCCAGGATCGGGATCGTGATCGGCAAATATCTGTCCGCCCTGTGTGTGTTTCTGATCGCCATTTTAGGGACGCTGGCAGTCGCCGTGATCGCTTCCTTTTACGGAAAAGTAGACTGGCCCTGTGTGATCGGGAATTTCCTGGGTCTTGTACTTCTCGGCGTGGCGGAGATCTCCATCTGCCTGTTCCTGTCTTCCCTGACGGAGAGCCAGGTGATCGCCGCGGTACTGGGATTTGCGGTCAGTTTATTCCTGATGTTGGTGGACGCGGTTTCCTATGTGACGAAAAGCCCTGTCCTGCAGCGCTTCTTTGCCTATATTTCCTTTAATGAAAGGTACTCTCCCTTTACGCGGGGGATCGTGGAACTGAAAAATGCCGTGTTCTTTCTCACGGTCGCAGCCCTGTTCTGCGTGTTCAGCACGGCGGTGCTGGAACGCAAGCGGTGGAATTAGAAAGGCGGCCGGACGATGAAGAAATGGTTTCAGAATGAATCAAGGCGGCTGAATCTGCTGCTGGCAGCGCTGATCGTGATCGCCATCGGGATCGCGGTGCTGGTAAATGCCCTGACGGCAGAGCTTTCCGAACGCTATCCCCTGAGCGCGGACCTGACGGCCAATGCGGCCTATGAAGTAGGGGACGATACGAAAGAGATCCTGCAGGGACTGACGCAGGAGGTCGCCATCTATGTGCTGGCGGCCAAAGGAACCTTCAGCGGCAATCCCTATCTGGTCCAGATGCGTACGCTCCTGGAACGCTATCCGCGCCTTAGCGAATACATTTCCCTGGAATTCATCGACTATACCAGGGATCCTTCCTTCGCGGCCAGGTATCCGGACCAGGATCTGTCTGCCGGTGATGTGCTGGTGGAAGGTCCGGAGGCGGTGAAAAAGATCAGCCTGGCCAATCTGTTTACCTATACCTATGATGCGGAAGGAGCGCTCCAGATCACCGGGTCGAGGACGGAAGAAGCCGTGACTTCCGCTATTGTCAGCGTGGTTACCGCGGATCCTGTCTATATCGGTATCCTGACGGGAAATGCGGTTTCCGAAGACCGGCAGGTGCTGGAGTCTGTTCTGGCCGGCAACAATTTCTCCGTCAGCGAAGTGGACATGGTGACAGGAAATCTTCAGGACCAGGATGTTCTGATCCTGCTATCTCCCATGCAGGATCTGTCGGAAGACGTGCTCGCATCCTTCGATGCATTCCTGTACAATGACGGCAATTACGGAAAGACCCTTCTGTATGCCGCCGGCGCGGACCAGCCGGAGCTTCCCAATCTGAATGTTTTCCTGCGGGAATGGGGGATCGGCGTCGGGGACGGTGCGGTCTTTGAAACGGATGAAAGCCACGCCTATGGTTATCAGCCTTACTATCCCTTCGCGGATTATACGGATGAGACGTTCCGGGATCTGTTAAAGGACAGCTCCAAGAAGGTCCTGATGCCGATCGCGAGACCTTTGAACCTGGTTTATGAATACCGGGACAATAAAACGGTGACGACCCTTCTGTCATTTTCTCCCGCTTCGGGAGTGCGGCCTTCCGACGCCGGAAACAATTTCACGGCGGACCAGGCGACCGTGAGGGGTCCTATCCCGGCGGCGGTGATGTCCACCTGGCAGACCGGGGAAAGCGGCAGCTTCAGCAATGTGATCGTGACGGCGTCCGCGGCAGCATTTGCCTCCTCGTCCCTGTCCAATCCGTCCATCGCCAATGCGGAATACTTTCTGGCGGTCCTCAATACGATCACGGACCGGGGAGACGCGGTTTCCATTGAAGCCAAATCCCTGGCCGGCAATACCCTGACGATCACCACCGGCGCCGCCCGCATGTGGAGCATCGTTCTGTGCATCGTGATCCCGGCGGCGATCCTGCTGACGGGGATCCTGGTCTATGTGAAGAGGAGATACCAGTAGTGGAAAAAAAGATGCTGAAACTGATCTTGGCGGGGCTTGTGACGGCGGCAGTGCTTGCGGCAGCATTGATCCTGCTGCAAGGGAAGAAAGTTTCCCGGGAAACCGGAGTCAAGGTGTTCGCCGACCATGATCCGACACAGATCCAGGAACTTCAGGTCACCAACGCTTCCGGCAGCTATAAGGTCCTTTATGATGAGGCGGAGGAAGGCTATGTCTTCGATGACCTTCCGGTCAATATCGTGGATGTGGAAGGATTTTTCGAACTGATGAACCATGCCGGCGGCTTCGGCTCTCTCCGTCTGGTGGAAGCGGATGCAAAGGATCTTTCCCTGTATGGGCTCTCAGACCCAAGAGCACAGGTGTCTGTCACCTATGATGACGGCAGCAGCTTTTCCATGGCGATCGGCGAGGAAGAAAAGATCAGCGGCAATTATTACGGGGAGGTTCTCTCGGAAGAAGAAAAGGGCAATGTCTATCTGTTTGCCAAGGAAGACATGCTCTATTTTCTGCTTCGCAAAGAAGCCTATATCTCCGATCTGGTAACGCCGGAGCTGGCGGTGTCCAGCCCGTTAAGCGCGATCCGGGATATCACTTTTTCGGGAACGGCCCTTTCCCAGCCCATTACCATTACGGCGGTACAGGGAGCAGATCCGGAAACGGTGCTGGCGGCCAAATCCTTCGGCCCCGCCACCCATCTTGTCCGGATGAAAGGCGTGTATGAACTGGATCAGACCTACGGCATCAAGGTCCTGGGCTCCGTGCTGGGGATCCGCGCGCTGGAAGTGGTCGGATACGGCGTGACCGAAGAGGAACTGACGGCGCTGGGATTTGACAATCCTTATATGCAGGTGGACTTTTCCCTTCGTAACGGGACAGACTATATTACCGACCATCAGCTTCGTCTGGTGCCCCGGGGAGAAAATTATCTGGCCTATGTGCTGGGAAGCGGCGTGGTCTTCCTGGTTGCGCCGCCGGAATTTGTATCCATTGATCCCACACAGCTGTGCCTTCGCTGGTTTTTGTCACCCCTTCGGACCGACCTTGAGGACCTGACGGTGGAATTTGACGGCGAGACCTATGTCTATACCACGGGCACCGACGAAGAAGGCAATATCACCGCGCAGGTCAACGATCAGCCGCTGGATGCGGAGCAGTTCTTCAAACTGTACCGGCTGGTAACCGGGGCATCTTCCGACGGAGTCTATCTGGAAGATCCGGTGTGCGAAGGAGAGCCGGTCCTTACAGTTACCTATCATTACGCAGTGGACGGAAAGTCCCCGGACGTGATGAAACTGTATCCGGGCAGCCTTCGGAGGCTGAACGTTGAGATCAACGGCGTGGCGGAATATGACATGCGGGAAGCATTTGCCCAGGCAGTGAAGACCGCCTGCCGCCACACCCTGACCGGGGAAGAGGTGGAGGAGAACTGGTAGGCGCCGCTTTTGGTTCTCGGTTGGTTTTCTAAAAACAGGGCCTTTAAAACAGGACATTTTTAGAAAAATACACGATTTCTAAAAAAGAAGCATTTTTAAAAGGCGTTTTTTAGAAAATCGGAATACCAGGAAGACGCGGAGGGTCATTTTCTAAAAAAAGGCATGAAAAAGAGCCGATATTTTAGAAATGAAGAAATTTTCTAAAAACAGGGGCGTTTTTACGAGCTTATTTTAGAAAATGCAGCAAAACAGCATTGCAAAAAACCAGCGCGCAAAACCATACAACAAAGCGCAGCAATACAAGCGCATCAAAAGGAGAAGGAACATGAAAAAGTTGAAAGTGGCAGTAATCAGCTGCGGAATGATCGCCAACAAAGGGCATCTGCCCGCCTACCGGCATTATGCCGACCGATGCGAGCTGGCAGCTGTATGCGACCTGAACCCACAGGCGGCGCAGGACACCGCGGAGCGGTTCGGGGTGAGAAAATGGTATACGGACGCGGAGAAAATGCTGGCAAAAGAGCGGCCGGACCTGGTCTCTGTATGCGTTCCCAACGGGCTTCATAAAGAAGTGGCCATGCTGGCGCTTTCCTACGGGGCTCATGTGATCTGCGAAAAGCCCATCGCCCTGTCCTATAAGGATGCCAGGGAAATGTTTGACGCAGCGGCGAAAGCCGGAAGATCCCTGACGGCCTGCCAGGTCATCCGCTACTATCCGGAATTTTCCTTCGCGAAGGAAATGCATGAGCAGGGCATGCTGGGAGACGTATATTATACGGAGTTTTCCCTGGTCAGAAGAAGAGGCGTTCCGAAATGGGGAGCTTTTCATAAAAAAGCTGCCTCCGGCGGAGGCGTGCTGTGCGACCTGGGCGTGCATATGATCGATGCGGCATTGTGGATCATGGGCAATCAGAAAGTCCACTCCGTGACCGGTATGACTTCTTCCTATCTTTCCAGGACAGAGGACGGCATCGTTACAAGCCTTGTGGAAAGCGGGGCGCCGGCAGGCGTATTTACCAGGCAGGAGTATCGGAAAGAGGATTTTGAAGTCGAGGAGTTTGCCTGCGGGAGCATGCGGCTGGAAAACGGCAGCTGCATGAATTTCAAAACGGCCTGGGCGGTTAATCTCCCTGGAGAATACAGCATGCGGATGGCCGGGACCAAAGCCGGGATCCTGCTTCCGGAAATGAAGCTGTTAGGAACCATGGGCAGATACCAGACCGATTTCGAACCGAAGGTCTTTCCGGGAGAGCGGCCATTTGCCGGAGAAGTATTCCCGGGACATTTCCTGCTGGCGGAAAATGTCATGGACCATATCCAGAACGGGGCAGAACTGATGATCCGGCCGGAGCAGACGCTGCATGTCACGGCGGTGATCGAGGCCTTCTATCGTTCCGCGGAAGAAGGAAGAGAAGTTCTGGTATCGGAGATCGAAGGATGTTGACGACAGGGTTTTCCCGATGACCGCTCGGCAGTTTGCCGACCGGGAACAGAACAGTTTTGTAAAAAAAAGACAAAAAAAGACAATATTTGCAAAAAGATTTGACCATTTTGTATAGAGAGAATATAATGCTATGCAGAGATATTCTCTGATCACGATCTTAAAGAAGAACAGTGTGGAAACTTCTTTTGGATACATATGAAACTATATTATTATGGAGGTGGAAAATGAAACTGAGAAAGATTTTCGCCATCGTTCTTGCCGGAGCACTGGTACTTGCTTTTGCGGGAACAGCAATGGCAGGAGAGGGTGAGACCAAAGCCCTCAAGCTCGCTTCCCACAACGCAGTCGTGGAAGGCAACCCGTATCGTGTTCGTTACGAACTGGATATGCAGGAGGCAGCAGCAGACGCTATCAACTATGGCTATGATGTAAGCTATAACTCCTTCGTGGCAAACTGGGATCAGAGTACTGAGACTCAGCAGCTGCAGAACTCCATCAATGAAGGCTATGACATCATCGTCAACGACCCGGTTGCTACCACCGGACTTGACCCGATCATCGAGGCCGCTCAGGATGCAGGCATCGTCTATATCAATGCTGACTGTGCTTATATGTCAACAGACGTAGACGTTCTGAACATCCTTACCGACCAGGAATATCTGGGATACAAGACCGGTACATATGCTGGGGAAGCTCTCGGCGAAGGCGCTAAAGTCGTTATGATCGCTGCTCTGGAAGGCAATCAGGCCAACACAGACCGTCAGCGCGGCTTTGAGAAAGCAATCGAAGAGAATGGCCTTGAAGTTGTCGCAACAGGTAACCATGACTGGGATACCACACTGTCTCAGCAGACCATGGCAGAAATCCTGAACTCCGGCGTGGAATTTGACGGCGTTCTGGTATCACAGTGTGCAGAGAATGCATTCGAAGCATTCGACGCTGCAGGCGTTCCGTATCCGAAATTCATCGGCTTCGGCGATACCGGTGCTTATATGCAGAAGATGCTGGATGTCAACAAAGACGAAGTTGTCACCAAGTACATCGTTCTGTCCAATCCTCCAGGAGTAGGCGCAACCGCATTCAACTTCGCTCTGAACCTGTATGAAGGCAAAGAACTGAAGGACGGCGTATTTGCAGAGGGATTCGAAGATACCCACCAGATCTGGATCCAGTCCAAAGTCTGCTACACAGACGAAGATGTTACAAACGGAACACAGATCGACGGCAAGTCCATCGAAGAATATGCAAACAGCTATGAAGCTGGAGATTCCATTACCTTCTGGCTGACCAAACAGGAAGTAGCAGATACCTACTTCAACTAATCTGATTCAGTAAGATCGGAAAGCGTACAGGCCGGCGGTTTGATTGCCGCCGGCCTGCTTTTCAAATTGGGAGGTGACTGTCATTGCTTGAAATGAAAGGCATTGATAAACGATTCGGCGCAGTGGTCGCCCTGAACAAGGCGTCACTGACCGTACAAGACGGACAGATCGCAGCGCTTGCCGGGTCCAACGGATCCGGAAAATCCACCATGGTCAAGGTGCTGGCAGGTCTGGTCGCGCCGAATGCGGGAGAGATCTTCATAGACGGGGAAAAGAAGATCATACACTCCGGTACGGACGCTGCCAGGGAAAATATTGCCACGGCATTTCAGGATCTGAGCCTGATCCCGACCATGTCGGTAAAGGACAATATCCTGCTGGGCTGCGAGATCTGTACGAAATCGGGAATGGTGGACGAAAAAACCTCCCGGAAGCAGGTCCAGGAACTGCTGGACCGGTTCCATATTGACTGTGACCCGGACGATTATGTACAGACCCTGATGCCTTCTACCCAGAGTATGCTGGAGGTAGCCAAGGCAGTCTTTCGAAAACCGAAGATCCTGCTGCTGGATGAGGTAACCGCATCCCTTCATTATGATGAGATCGAAACGCTGTTTGGTATCATGCGGGAACTGAAAGCAGAAGGGATCTCCATGGTCTATGTAACCCATAGAATGAATGAGATCTTCGAGATCTGCGACACCATCACGATCATGCGCAGCAGCGAGACCGTGATCTCCGGGCAGGTTTCGGAATTTACCCTTGACGACATCATTTACTATATGACCGGTTCCCGGCCGAAACACGCAAAGGCCAAGGAAAGCGACCTGTCCCATCTGGACGACAGGGAGGTCGTTGTAAATGTGAAAGATATATCCGTATACCCCAAAGTAAAAGATATTTCCATGAAGGCCTACAAAGGTGAGATCGTAGGCATCGGCGGATTGGAAGGCCAGGGACAGCCGGAGGTGATCCGGGCGATCCTTGGCGCGGTAAAACCCCAGAGCGGCTCCATCGAATTCATGGGCAAGCCCGTGAAATTCAAAGATCCCGCTGCCGGCGTGAAAGCCGGGATTGGCTTTATTTCCGGCGACCGGAATAAGGAAGCAATCTTCGACGTCCGGACGATCGCGGAAAATATTTTCGCAGGCAATTCCGCAAAGGAGTCCCTGTTTGCTTATCTGTCCGCCCGGAAGGTCCGGCAATTCTCGGAGGATGCGGTTAAGAAATACAACATCAAGATCGGAAAGCTGAAGGATCCGGCCAGCTCTCTGTCCGGCGGCAACCAGCAGAAGCTCGTTGTAGCCAGATGGATCGCCATGAATCCCAACCTGCTCCTTCTGGATGACCCCACCAAAGGCGTCGACATCCATTCCAGGCAGGAGATCCATGAGATCTTAAGAGAGTGCGCCGCCAACGGCATGACCATCATCATTTCCGCCAGTGATACGGAGGAGCTGCTGAATATCTCCGACCGGATCTATGTTTTCTATGAAGGCAAGGTCGCGGCAGAGCTGGCAGGAGAAACAAAGACTGCGGAACATCTGGTCTCCGCTATGATGGGCGTACAGGAATCCGGCGGAAAGGAGGCTGCGGAATGAGAGAATCCTTAAGACGGTTTCGAAGAAAACCTGCCTTCACCGGCTGTATCCTGTTCCTGGTCGTTCTGGTGCTGAACATCGTGATCCAGGGCTGGTCCGCCTGCCTGTCGGGAGGCGTGACCATCGGAAATATGCTGTCCTTCTTCCAGCCAACGGCCCTCAAGTCCATTTTCATGACCAACCTGCCCTTCATCCTGGTGACGGTAGGTCAGGCCCTGCTTTTGCTGGTAGGCCAGATGGACGTTTCCATCGGCGTGCAGATCGCCCTTGTTAACGTGGTCTGCATCATGGTTCCCCAGGAATGGGGAACGCCCGTATGGGTAGGCTGGCTGGTCGCCATGCTGGCGGCATTCGGCATTTCCGCCCTGTGCGGCGCTTGCTGCGCGGTGCTCAGGCTACCGGCCCTGCTGGCCAGTTATGCCCTGACGTATCTTGTCAAGGGCATCAACGTCCTGATCATGGACGTTCCCCAGGGTTCGGTTCCCAAGACATACTGGAAGCCTTATCAGTCTTCCCTCTACGGTCTGATCGGAGGCAAGGACGCACCGGCGTTCCTGAAATTCCTGGATTACATCCCGGTGGCGGCGCTGGTTCTGGCGGCTGTGCTGCTGATCTGGCTGTTCATTTCCAAAAGACCCTTCGGCAAGCATATCTATGCAGTCGGTACAAGCCAGAGAAATGCGTTCGCAGCCGGCATCAGCCCGGTGAAGGTCCAGATGAAGGCTTTCCTGATCAAGGGCTTTTTCGTAGGCGTCGCAGGTATCTGCCTGACGCTGATGTCCGCATCCGGCAATCCGCTGCAGTGTGAGGAGTACGGCATCAAATCCCTGTCCGCTGCCATCATCGGCGGTATGGGCTGGGGCGGCTGGGGCTCTTTGTCCTGCGGTGTGTTCGGCGGCGGTTTCCTTGTCCTGATCCAGAACACGGTTTACTATTTTTTCACTTTGCTGTCAAAGATCTTCACAGGTTTTTCGGTTACATCCTATTGGCAGAATTTTGTCTCCGATATTATCATCTTCGGCGGTCTGTTAATGACGATCGTTACCGCGAAAGAACAGCGTAAGACGCTGCAGCAGGGACTGAAAGCCCAGTTCAAGAGAGGTGAAAAAAATGTCCAATAAGACCATGACTTTTAATCCGAATGCCAACAAAGACATCTTTTCGAAGATCAATCTGTTTGTGCAGACCCATACGGCGCTGATGGCGCTGATCATTGCCGTGGTCCTGTATGTGGTTACGATCATTATCAATCCCAGGGGACTCAATACGGTCGCCATCGGCAATATCATCCTGCTGACCATCATCCTGAGTATTCCGGCAGCCGGTCAGACCATGGTGCTCATCGGCGGCGGCATGGATTTCTCCGTCGGCGCGGTCATGTCGTCCACGGCAGTCCTGACCACGTATACCATGAGAGGAGAGAACGGGCATTTCATCACGGTGCTCCTTCTGTCCCTGGTGATCGGCGCGGCAGTAGGCCTTCTGAACGGCGTCTGCTGCGTGAAGATCGGACTCCCGGCCATGATCGTGACCATGGCGATCTCCAATATCGTCACCCGGATGCAGTACATCCTGACCCAGGGCATCCTGAGCGGCAAGGCATCGCCTCTGTTTTCCGCCAGCGTAAAATCCAAGATCTTCGGCGTGATCCCGATGATCGTGATCTATGCCATCATCGTCTGGCCCATCGTCTTTTATCTGCTGAAGAGATCCCGTTTCGGAAAGCAGCTGTACATGGTGGGCAACAACTCGGGAGCTGCCCGGCTGAACGGCGTCCGAGTCACGAAGATCCAGATCATGTCCTATGTATTTTCCGGTATGCTGGCAGCATTCGCAGGCATGCTCGGCGCGGCTTACATGTCCACCGCCCGCTGCCAGATCTTCGATGACTACGCTTACATGTCACTGATCGCCGTGATCATCGGCGGTACCACATTTGCCGGCGGCAGCGGCACTTATGAAGGAAGCATTGCCGGTTCCCTGGTCATGGTCCTTCTGTCCAACCTGCTGACAACGCTGAATCCGACCCAGCCGGTCAGAAACGTGCTGAACGCCGCGATCCTGATCCTTCTGCTGGTCCTTTACAACAGAGGAAAAGCCGTGCGGCAGTAGTCATTTCCCTGAACCTAAACAGATTAACGGAGGTCCCGCAAAGAGCGTGCGGGACCTCCGGTTTTTGATCTATATTTTCCTATCACTCTGCTTTTATGTAATGAATGTAATGGTATGCGTGATTTCGGGAACGGATCCTGCAACGGTTGCGGGGGTATGCATGATTTTTTGTAATTTATTCGAGGGTATGCATGATTTTCACCCCTGTTCGGGGGCTGAAATCATGCATACCCTCGATTTCGTTGCAGAGCTTTTTTGAAAATCACGCATACCGCCATATTTAATGCAGGACTTTATGAAAAATCATGCAGAGCCTTGCTTTTAATGCAGGTTACGGCTCGATGATCCGGTTGTCCGCCAGGATCTGCGGCTGGTATTTCATGCTGTCCTGTTCGGACAGTTTGCGGATCACGCGGCAGGGGTTGCCGGCGGCGAAACAGCCTTCCGGGATATCCCTTGTGACGACGCTTCCCGCTCCGATCACGCAGTTGTCACCGATGGTAACGCCGGGACAGATCGTAACAGAGGCGCCGAGCCAGCAGTCCTTCCCGATGTGGACCGGGCGGGCATAGCACAGATGCTTTTTCTCACCGGATGCTGTAAGAAGGGCTTTTCGCTCATCCGGCAGCAGCGGATGTACCGGGGTTACGATCGTCACATTGGGGCCGAAATTGCAGTCGTCGCCGATAGTGACTTCCGCATCATCCTGGATGGTCAGGTTGAAATTGATGAAAACACGTTTTCCGATCTTCGTATGTTTTCCATAGTGGAATGTGATAGGACCCTGGATAAACAGGCCTTCGCCGGCTTCTCCCAGGATCTCGTTCAGGATGGCCTGCCGTTTCTCGGTCTCATCTTCATACGTCTGGTTGTAATCCACGTTCAGGTTGTGGGTCCGCAGCTTGATGGCCACCAGTTCCGGGTCGGCCGGGCTGAACAGGATGCCGGCAGCGATCTTTTCTTCTTCTCTCATGATCGGTTTCCTTTCTTATGGGATGAGGATTGTATCCTCCTGCGCTCATCCGGGATCTGGCTCGCCCCGGATACAAAAGAAGTTCCTGCAGAGATTATATCGGAAATGAGATCGGAATCAATGGGGCAGCGGAAACATATTGACATCTTCCCCGACAGAGGATACATTTGACAACGAATTAACAAACACAATACTATGCGGAGGGTGCAGCATATGAAGTTCGGACATTTTGACGATACTAACAGGGAATATGTGATTACCACACCAAAAACGCCTCTTCCCTGGATCAATTATCTGGGAACAGAGGCTTTTTTTACGCTGCTGTCCAATACGGCGGGCGGATATGCATTCTATAAAGATGCCAGGTTGAGAAGGATTACCAGGTACCGCTACAATAACAGCCCCACGGATATGGAGGGGTTCCGCGTTTATATCAGGGACAAAGAGACGGTATGGAATCCGGGCTGGATGCCGGTGCGGACAGAGCTGGACCGCTATGAATGCAGGCATGGCCTCGGCTACTCCGTGATCGAGGGAACCAAAGGCGGGATCACTGCCCGTCAGACCTTCCTGGTCCCTCCAAATGATCAGTGCCTTTTGATGCGTCTCGAGGTGGAGAACCATTCGGAGGTTCTCAAAGAGATCGAAGCCTTCAGCTATCTGGAATTCTGTCTGTGGGACGCCATGGATGATTCTTCCAATTTCCAGAGAAATTATTCCTGCGGGGAGGTGGAGCTGGAGGAAAATGCGATCTATCATAAAACGGAATACAGGGAGCGCAGGGATCATTACGCCGTCTGCTGGGCCAGCGAGCCCTTCGACGGATTTGATACTTCCCGGGACGCCTTCTGCGGACTGTATGATGGAGCGGCCTCGCCGAAGGCGGTCCTGAAAGACGGCTGCACCGGATCCGTTGCCCATGGCTGGGCGCCGGTCGGTGCCATGCAATTCCATATTGCCCTGCAGCCGGGTCAGAAGAAGGAACTGGTGCTGGGCCTTGGCTATATCGAGAATAAAGCGGAAGAAAAATGGGAGGCCCCCGGCATTATCAATAAGAAGAAAGCCCATGAAATGATACGGCGGTATCAGGCGACCGCAGCATTTGACCAGGCGCTTGAGGACCTGAAGGAATACTGGTCCTCTCTTCTTTCCAAATACCAGGTCAGCGTCAACAGCGGCAGCGAAGAAACCGACGAGAAGCTGAACCGTATGGTCAACATCTGGAATCAGTACCAGTGCATGGTGACCTTTAATATGAGCCGTTCCGCCAGCTATTATGAAAGCGGTATGGGACGGGGCATGGGATTTCGGGATTCCTGTCAGGATCTCCTGGGATTTGTGCATATCATCCCGGAGCGGGCGAGAGAGCGGATCCTGGATATTGCAGCGACCCAGTTCCCGGACGGAAGCGCGTACCATCAGTATCAGCCGCTGACGAAAAAAGGCAATCTGGCAGTGGGGTCGGGATTCAATGATGACCCGCTGTGGCTGGTGGCCGGTACGGAAGCCTACATTGCGGAGACCGGGGATTTCGGGATCCTGGACGAAATGGTGGATTTCGACAATGATCCTTCCCTGAAGCAGCCGCTGATGGAACATTTAAGAAGAAGCGTGCATTATACAAGAACACATCTGGGGCCTCATAAGCTGCCCCTGATCGGCCGGGCAGACTGGAACGACTGTCTGAACCTGAACTGTTTTTCCGATACGCCGGGAGAGAGCTTCCAGACCACAGGGCCGTCCGAAGGGCCGGTAGCGGAAAGCGTCTTTATAGGAGGCATGTTTGTCAAATACGGACGCGCCTACGCCCGGATCTTAAGAATGCTGGCGCAGAAGGCGGCAGCGGAAGGCGTGAAGGCGGCGGCAAATGCACTGACGCTGCTCCAGGAAGCCGAAGAGATCGAAGCTTCCGCTTCAAAGATGGAAGAGGTGATCCTCAATGCCGGCTGGGACGGAGAATGGTTTATCAGAGCCTATGATGCCTTCAGCCAGCCGGTGGGAAGCCATGTCTGCGACGAAGGACAGATCTTTATCGAGCCCCAGGGCATGTGTGTCATGGCGGGCGTCGGAACGAAAACCGGTCAGGCCGAACAGGCGCTGAACAGTGTAAAGGAACGCCTCGATACAAAATACGGCATCGTACTGCTGCAGCCGGCCTATACCTCCTACCGCCTGAACCTGGGCGAAGTGTCCAGCTATCCGCCGGGCTATAAGGAAAATGCGGGGATCTTCTGCCACAACAATCCATGGATCGTCTGTGCGGAGACCGTTCTGGGACACGGCGACAGGGCGTTTGAGATCTACAGAAAGACCTGTCCGGCCTTTATCGAAGACATCAGCGAGATCCACCGGACGGAGCCTTATGTATACAGCCAGATGATTGCCGGCAAAGACGCGCCGACCTTTGGAGAAGCCAAGAACAGCTGGCTGACAGGAACAGCCGCCTGGACCTTTGCCTGCATTTCCCAGTATATCCTGGGGATCAAGCCGGAAGTGGAAGGCCTCTGCATCAATCCGGTCATTCCGGCCGAATGGAACGGGTTCGAGGCAAGCCGCACGTTCCGGGGAACGACTTATCAGATCCGGGTGGACAATTCTGCTCATGTCCAGCAGGGCATCGAAAAAGCCACGATGAACGGACAGGAACTTCCGGTCACGCCGGACGGCAAGGTGATCCTTCCGGGCTGTTCGGGAGACACGGCGCAGGTGGTTATTACGTTGGGCAGATAAGGTCTTCAGAGAGTCTTTGGTCTGTTGCGGAGGTCTCTGGAGAGTCTTTGTTCTGTTGCTTAAACATTCAACCTGTGAATGATTTTTTCAGGGAAATCGTTCACAGGTTGTTTTTTTAGGTAAAAATCAGAGCAGAATCGTTCACAGGCTGAAAAAATGAGCAGGAATACGCCGAGTTTGACCCAAAATCATTCATGAGCTGTAAAAAAGTGCCGGGCAGCAAAACTCCGGGCAGTAAAACTCCGGGCAGTATAGCTCCGGCAGATCATGTGGCGCTACTGCTGCCGGTTGTAGATCCGGGCTACCTGGCGCCTTCCGCCTCCGATTACGCAGGCAGCTGCCAGAGCGCACAGAAGAAGGGCGGACATCAGGACGATCCGCTCCGGCAGGAGCAGTGTCAGAAGCCCGGCGGTGATCTCGCCGATCAGGGAGCCGACGGTATTGATCATGTTGAAGACCCCGTTGAAGCGGCCTTTCTTTTCATCGGGAACATAACTCTGGGTGGCAGAGATCCGGATCGTATAACTGGTGACGCCGCCGATGCCGATGAGGAAGCAGAAAAGCATCATCACCGGGATCGGGAAGAACAGGTACACCGCTTCAAAAACGGAAATGGCGATGTATACCGTCAGGGCGATCCGGTATTTCATGCGGATCGGGATCTTAAGCCGGTAGTGGATGCCGCCGCCGATCGCCCGTCCCAGAAGAGACATTCCCCAGACGATCATGTAGATATATTCCCCGTTTTCAAAGGAGTTTTTAAAATACGGCAGGGTGATGACGCTGGAGACACCCATGCTGAAGGCGGAAAAAGCAAAATACACCGCAATGGCCAGCAGGCCTTTTTCTGACAGCAGATACTGGAAGCCCTCTTTGGTATCCCGGAACATCTGACGCATATGACTGAGTCCCGCCGATGCGGTCTGCTTCTGGCTTTCAATATAATGCTCGTCTGTGCGGATCCGGGTTTCCAGGATAGCGGCGATCAGGAAGCACAGGCTGTTGGCTCCCAGAAGAGGCGCCAGTCCGATCCGGTTGTACAGGAACGTGGAGACCGGGACCATGACAGCGGAAAATGTTTCCAGCACGCTGGCGATGGAATAGGCTTTCTGGAAATTGCCCTCCGAGATCAGGAGGGGATAAAAGCTTTCATACGCCACCATGTAAATGCTCTGGATCGAGCCCAGCAGGAAACAGTAGATCAGAAAAACCGGGAAGGAAAACCAGCCGGTGGTCAGGATGAGCGCCATCAAAAGGTACAGGCCGGCGGAAATGAAATCCAGGGTATAGATGGTTTTCTTCCGGGAAAAGCGGTCCAGCACCGCGCCGGAGAAGACCGGCATGATGATCTGCGGCAGGGTGTACATGGCGATGTACAGCGCATACAGCAGGGTGGAACCGGAAATGTCCAGGACCATCAGGCTCATGGCAAAGCCCGACATGGAATTTCCCAGCATGGAAACAACGCTTCCCAGGGTCAGTATGGTAAAATCCCTTGTCCATAAGGGATTTGCGGATTTGGTGTTCGATGCCTTTTTCATAGGACTTCCTCAGCTGCCGCAGCGCAATTCTGCTTCCATACACCTGTTTTGCTGCCGCATGCCGAAAGAGATATTATCATGGAGAGGGCGTCTGTGCAAAGGGAAATAATCTGCTATAATAGCAGTCAGAGAAAAATGCCGGAGAAACGGGAAGACAGCAGAAAAGCGTCTTCCAATAACAGCCGGCAGAAAGGACAGAAGATGGATAAGAGAATGCAGGAATACGCCCGCCTTGCCGTGCGCATCGGGGCAAATGTACAAAAGGATGATATCCTGATGCTGAACTCCCCGGTGGACTGCGCGGAATTTGCCAGACTGATCACGGAGGAAGCCTATGCAGCAGGAGCCAGGAATGTGATCGTAAAATGGTCCGACGACGCCATCGCCCGGTTGAAATACCAGCACGCAGCCGACGATGTCTTCGATGTCTTCCCGGAATGGGAAACTCTTGAATATAATACGCTGGCAGCAGATCAGAGGTTTGCCAGGATCGCGATCTATGCAGAAGACCCGGAGGCGCTGGCCGGGATCGACCCGGACAGGATCCGCAGGGCGTCCGCTGCGCGGAATAAAGGACTGAAAGAGTTTTACGACAAGCTGATGCGAAGCGAATTTTCCTGGTGTCTCGTTTCCGTACCGGTGCTTCCCTGGGCCAGGAAAATGTTCCCCGGGATGGAAGATGAGAAGGCGATGGAAGCTTTGTGGGATGCGATCTATGAGACTATGCGGATCGACGGCAGCGGCGATGCCGTGGAAAAATGGCAGCAGCATACGCAAAAGCTCAGACGCCGCTGCGAATTATTGACCGAAATGAAGCTAAAGAAGCTTCATTATACCAGCGGACTCGGAACGGATTATACAGTGGAGCTTCCGAAAAACTGCGTCTGGTGCGGAGGAAGCGAGAAAAACCGGAAAGGTGTGGACTTCATCGCCAATATGCCCACCGAGGAAATCTTTACCGCGCCTCATAAATACGGCGGAAACGGCGTCCTGGCAGCATCGAGGCCGCTGTGCCTGCACGGCAACCTGATCACGGGGATCCGCTTCACCGTGGAAAAGGGAAAGATCGTGAAGGCCGAGGCGGAAGAAGGGCTTGAGATCCTGGAGCAGGTCCTTGATATGGACGAAGGAAGCCGCTATTTCGGCGAACTGGCGCTGGTGGAATATGACTCTCCCATCTCTAATCAGAATCTTCTGTATTACAATACCCTGTTTGATGAAAATGCAGCCTGCCACATCGCCTTCGGGGCAGCCTATCCGGAATGTGTGGAAGGAGGCTGTGAAATGACGCCGGAAGAGGCGGAGGCCGCAGGACTCAACGATTCGGACAATCATGAGGACTTCATGATCGGAACGGCAGACCTTGAGATCACCGGCGTGACAGAGGACGGACGGGAAGTGCAGATCTTCAAAGACGGCAATTTCGCTCTGTAGGCAGTACCCTCACGGGAGTTTGCAAGTCCGGAAGTCCCCGGTACATCCCCGGATTGCATGAAATCGAAAACTTTATCAAGGCATTTCTGCGTGATATAGTAAAGAAGCATAGAGTGGTTTCTATGCTTCTTTACATTATATGTCTGTCCTCGGACAGAGCAGAAAGGAGAAACTATGAAAAAAGTATTGGCAATCCTGATCGCTGCCGTTTTCTGTGCGACGTTTAGCGTTTCCGCACTGGCAGGTGCACCGGCAGCACCCGGCGAAGCACCGGCAGGAGAATCGGTGGAAGCACCCGGTGCCGGGGAATCCGAAGGCGGGCCGGCAGGTCCGGGAGAATCCGCAGAAGGAGAATCCGGCGGGGAATCCGCAGAAGGGGAGTCCGGCGGCGAATCCGAAGGAGGCCCGGGATCCGGCGGATCACCAAGCGGCCCAGCAGAGCCCACTTACTCAGCATCCGCAGAAGAGAATCCCGAGCAGGCGATCACCCTGGACGGCGTAGCCATGGGGCAGGTACAGAAACTGATCACCACCGCCAGCCTTGTCTATGAAGGAGGCGAACTGGATGAAACATTTTCCACCATGGACGGCGTGACGGAAGAAGAAGGCGTGACCAGTATCAAAGTAGCGCAGGACAATGTAAACGGCATCGTGATCCGCAACACCGGCGCTTTTGTGTTGGGCGGCGAGTCTGACCCGGCACTGGTAGCGGAGAAGATCAACTTCTCCTACATTACCGGAAGCTATTATCCGGACTGGGAAGCCTTCTGTGAGGCACAAGGCTATGACGCAACTCTCAGCATCGAAGAGATCGCCAAAGAGCTGGTAGAAAATGGCGGTACAAGCAGTTACACCAATCTGGGGCTGGATGCACCGGAAACGGTTGTGCTGAATGATTATGATATTGAATTAGCCGGCATCGGCGGAAATGACATGGGCGGCTTCGGCGCTGCCGTGTATGCATCGGACAATGCCGTAGCGGAATTAAATCATTTTCACGTGGTCACGAAGGGACCGGCAAGGGGAACTCTCTTTACCCGTTTCGGAGCGGTCGTAACGGTCAATGATTCCGTATTTTACGGCGTATCTGACCCGAATCTGATGACCATGCAGGGATGTCCTCCGGGATTGTTCCTGGAAGGAAAGGTCCGTGCTACCAATGCAGTCGGCTCATCTTCCGTTACCTACAACAATTCCGTGGTCGTCTCCCAGGGCTGGGGTGCGCTGAGCACGGACAGCGACGATCTGTACACCAACTGGGATGAGCCGACACAGCTGCATATCAATGACAGTTATATTGCGGTCCTGACCAGTGGTTACGGTGCTTATTCCGATGGCGCTGCCAGGGATTATTTTGTCGGTTCCGCCATCGACGTTCCGGATTATGCGGCGGTCGAGACCGGCAGCGGCATCGTTTCCTATGAGAACTGCGTGATCAATGCCGGCGAATACGGCGTTATGACCCATTCCGGAAACAGCAGAGGCGACATTGTCTTCAAGGACACGGAGCTTCATGTAGGAGAAGCCGGCGTTATGCTCCGGGATACCGCCAACAAGGTGGTCTTCGACAACTGCAGCATCGCGTTTGACGGAACCTATACCATCGATCCGGAGCTGGCAGCAGCCTACGGCGCCGACATTGCGGAAGTGGATGAGCTCTTCGGCACAACCGCCGGCGTGGACGAAAACTATGTCCATACGGTATTCAGCGCGGAAGATTCCAACTGCATCGCCAAGCTGATCCACAACTCTGACGGCGGTTCCGGAACAGAATCTACCGGCGCGGCTCCGGTTGTGACGATCCTCAATTCCGAAATGGCCGGCGATATCCTGAATACCGCTGCCATGACAGGAGATGAATACACCGCGACCAGCGGACCGGCAGGCGTGGGCATCCGTACCCCGAGAAGCCTGGAAGTAACATTGGACAATTCTTCTGTTACCGGCGCCATTTCCCTGGGGCAGGACACCTGGGAGGTGACCTATTTCGCATCCGGTTCCAATACCATGCAGGCTATCGGCTATGCTGCGGCCACCGAGTTGGGAAGCTTCCATGAAGAAGGATATGGCCTCAGCCTGACACTGACCGGCGGCGCTGCCTGGAATGTCACGAAAGATTCCTATCTGACAGCTTTGACCATCGATGACGCATCTTCTATCGCCGGCGCTGACGGCGCAGAGATCGTCATGACGGTTGACGGTGTGGAAACAGCTGTGGAAGCAGGAAGCTATGAAGGCGAGATCGTGATCTCCCTGAAATAACCAGGATCAGGCACAGTGAATCTGCGGATCCGCAGTAAAATCGTGCCACAATAGCAAATGAATAATGCGGCTTCGCAACGATTTTACAGAAAAATCAATGTGATGCCGCATTTTTATGTCAAATAGTCAAGATAATATTGCGCTAGGAGAGCAGCTGTTCCAGGACCCGGGCAACTCCGTCGTGTTCATTGGTGTCTGTCACCAGATCGGCCTGGGACCGGACTGCTTCCGAAGCATTGCCCATGGCAACGGATGTGCCGGCAGAATGAAACATGACCAGATCATTTTCATTGTCGCCGAAGGCAAGGATCTCTTCTTTCGCAATTCCCAGCGAGGAAGCCAGTTCCTCCAGGGAAAGGCCTTTGCCTGCCAGGCGGTCGCTGATCTCCAGGTCCTTATCAGCAGTAAAAAAGGTCTGCAGATGACGCCCGGGAGGAAGCATCTGCGCCAGAGCGTTCCGTTCTGCCTGGTCCCGGGCCATGATCCAGATATTTTCGACGCCTTCCGGGTGAGCCTGCACGCATTCCATGATATCTTCCGTACTGCGCCGGCTTCTGTGGACATAATCTTCCAGAACCGTCCCTGCAAAAAAGCCTGTCAGTCGTTCAAAAGACTGTGGGTCACAATATCCGATCCCGTCCAGAAATACATTATAGATCAGGCCGTTCTCTTGCGGATACTTTATGATCTCCGGGACAATGTCGCCCGGCATCAGTGCCGTGCGGAGTTTCTTCCCGGCGGCAAGATCTATGGAAACCGCGCCGTTTGAGGTAATGGCGTAGCGGATCTGGGGAATGGCAAGGAGCTCTTCGGGAAGTCCCGAATACGGGCGGCCGGTGACCAGGGCGATCTGCATGCCGGCATCCGCAGCAGTGAGAAGAGCGCACCGCGTCCTTTCTGTTATCTGTTTGCTGTTTGTGAGGAGAGTCCCGTCCAGATCCAGGGCGAGCAGCCGGAATGTCTTCATAAATAATACCTCTGTTATGATGGTTCTATTTTAGCATCTATTGATTTCCGGAACAATCAGAAACCTGCTGCTTCATTTTCGAGGCTATGCATGATTTTATGGTTGTCAGCAGATCGAGGGCGTAACGAAATCGAGGCTATGCACGATTTTTTGAAAAATGCTGTCACAAAACCGGGGCTGTGTACGATTTTCAAAAATCCCGTGCAACGAAAGTGGAGCTATGCATGATTTTAACCCCTTTTTGAGAACAGAAATCATGCATAGCATCGGATATATTACAAAAAATCATGCACAGCATCGTAAACGATACAGGCGGTTCTGAAAAATCATGCACAGCCTCGATTTCGTTACAATCTTCCACCGTAGACCGTCGTACCCCGCCGGCTGCAGTTGAACATGTGTTCGATGTATTGTATAATAAGCGTGCTGCCGGAAAACCAGAGAGAAACCGGGAAGAACAGGAAAAGACAGAAAGCCCGGCAGGCGGGGGAAGAAGATGGACTATCTGCTGAATGAAGAACAGAAGGAAGCCGTTACGGCGACGGAAGGCATCATCCGGGTGGTGGCCGGTGCAGGTTCGGGCAAGACCCGGGCACTGACCCATCGGTTCGCGTTCCTGGTCAATGAGATGGGGATCCTTCCCGGGAACATCCTGTGCGTCACATTTACCAATAAAGCGGCTAATGAAATGCGCCAGCGGATCCACAATCTGATCGGGGACGAGGACACCGGGTATATCAACACCTTCCACGGGTTCTGTGTTTCCGTCCTGCAGGAGGACAGCTATGCGGTGCAGTACCCGAAGAGCTTTATCGTACTGGACAATTCGGATATTGATTCCATGCTGAAGATCATTTACGAGGAGCGCGGCCTTACACTCAGGGACAGAACATTTTCCGATGCCCGGGATATGATCGAGATCCAGAAACTGCTGCGCAAACCCGAATACTACCTGGACATGCTGGATATGTCCCTGGAGGTCCTGCGGGAGAAGTACGACAGCGCAGATACCACGGACGAGATCATTTTCTACGGGTATCTGTACCAGGAGAAGAAAAATTTCGCCCTGGACTACAATGACCTGATCAAATTCACCCTGTATATCTTCCGGCAGAATGAGCAGATCCGCCTGAAATGGCAGAAGCGCCTGGAATACATCATGATCGATGAATTCCAGGATATCGACGGGCTGCAGTATGAGCTGATGAAAGTTCTGTGCGGCTATCATAAGAATCTTTTTGTAGTAGGCGACCCGGACCAGACGATCTATACCTGGAGAGGCGCTGACATCCGCTATCTCCTGGATCTGAATACTGCATTTCCGGGAACCAGGACGGTGATGATGCTGAAAAATTACCGTTCCTCCCCGCAGATCCTGGCAGCCGCCAATTCCCTGATCGGAAAGAACCGTCACCGGATCCCGAAGGATCTGCAGGCCGTCCTGCCGGACAGGGAAAAACCGCTGTTTCAGTTTGCGCAGAATGCGGCGGGAGAAGCCGACTGGATCGCCGGGCAGATCAAAATGCTGCATGAAACGGGGATCCCCTATAAGGATATGACCGTTCTTTACAGGTCCCATTTCGTTTCCCGCGGCGTGGAGGACGCGCTGCTGAAAGAAAAGATTCCCTACCATATCTACAGCGGCGTCCCGTTCTTCGGGCGGGCGGAGATCAAGGACGCCCTGAGTTATCTGCGGATGATCTCGATGAAAGACGACCTCTCCTTCCGCAGGATTGTGAACCAGCCGAAGCGGAATATGGGAAGGCGGCGGATGGATTTTCTGGAGACATATGCGCAGGAACATGACTGCAGTCTGTACGACGCATTGCGTAAGACACTGGATCAGGAGATCTTCCGCGGAACAAAGGCGAAAAGTTTTGTGGAACTGATCGAAGAATTCGCGGAAGGCTATGAAGAGACCCAGATCTCGGACCTTTTGTCCGGGCTTCTGAACAGGAGCGGTTACGAGGAAATGCTTCGGACAGAGGGCAGCCAGGAGCGGCTGGACAATCTGGCGGAACTGAAGCAGTCGGTATATGATTATGAGATCACCTGCGGGGAAGAAGCAGCCCTCAGACATTATCTGGCCCACATCGCCCTGCTGACCAATACAGACATGGAAGATACCTCCGACAAGGTCCGGTTGATGACTGTGCATGCCGCAAAGGGACTGGAGTTTCCTTATGTATTTCTATGCGGGATGGACGAGGGAATCTTTCCTTCCGGGAAGATCCGGGACCTGGACGGTATGGAGGAAGAGAGACGTCTTGCGTTTGTAGCCATGACCCGGGCAGAAAAAAGGCTGTTTCTTTCCGGCGGCGAAGGGCGGAATTTTGACGGAAGCCCCAGGTACCCGTCCCGGTTTGTGCTGGATATTGAGGACGGACTGCTGGACTATGCGCAGCCATTGAGCGAATCCCTGATCGCCGGGGCAAAGAACTATATTTTCCATAAGGAGCAGGCAATGCCGGAAAATATCCGCTCGTCCATGCTGGCAGAGGGAACCCGGATCCGCCACGAATACCTGGGACCCGGAACGATCCTGAAGGCAGATCCGGACAAAGCGGCTTATGAGATCCGCTTTGATGCCGTGGAAACTCCCCGTACGATCTCCTTCCGGATCAGGCTGGAGATTCTCAGCTGACAGGCATTCTATTATTTTTAACGGTGTGATATAATAAAGCGGATCGAAAATCTCCAAGTAAGGAAACAGGACATGAATAAACGTTTCAGGGACAGAGTCCGGGAAAATAAAAACCTTCAGATCTTTCTGATCGCATGCGGCGCGATCCTGTTTTATGTCATTTTGACAAACCTGGGTATTTTCTGGGGCGGGATCGGTTTTATCCTGCGGATCCTTACGCCGGTGATCATGGGGGCACTCATTGCGTTCCTGCTGAATCCCATCGTTCAGTTTTTCGAGAAAAAAGTATTCCGGAAACTGAAGATCCGAAGCGGCAGGTATCTTCACGGGGCATGCGTCATTCTGGTGGTGCTCGTCCTGGTGATCCTTTTGCTGGTGCTGATCTATCTGGTCGTCAGCCAGGTTGCCGTTTCTGCCACCCATCTGCTGTCCCATCTGGACGATTACGTGCAGGCATTTGTCAGGATGATCAACAAATACCTGGCAGACAAGATCAGTGAGATCAATATACTGGGCGTCAATCTTCTGGAAACGGAGACCGCCGGCCTTTCGGATTTTGTGGAAGGAATCGTGGCCTGGGTGACAGCTCATTCAGAAGGTATCATCGGCGGTGCCATGAGCGTCGGTTCCAATCTGCTGAACACGGTCATCACCATCATGCTGGCAATCTATATGCTGCTGGATGTCAGCCATCTGAAAAAGTCCAGCGTCCGGTTTTTCCGCTCCATCATGGAGCCGGACAAATATGTAAGGTTTTCCGTTGTGGTGTCCAGGAGCAGCAAGATCTTCCTCCGGTATTTCGGCAGCAACATCCTGGATTCCCTGATCATCGGCGTTTTATGCTATCTGTTCATGATCATCCTGGGTCTTCCGTACGCCCTTCTGATCGCTCTTGTAGTAGGCATCTGCAACTTCGTGCCTACATTCGGTCCCATTGTAGGCGGTATCATCGGTACCTTCCTGATCCTGATCGTGGATCCCTGGGGAGCATTATGGTTTGTCATCTATTCCCTGGTGAGCCAGTTCTGTGACGCCAACCTGATCAAGCCCAAGCTGTTCGGTGATACCACCGGTTTAAGGCCTATGTGGGTACTGGCCGCGATCATTATCGGCGGCGGCCTGTTCGGTGTTTACGGTATGCTGCTGGGCGTTCCGTTCTTTGCGATCTTTGCCATCATCATTGATGAGCGCATCGACAAGAGACTCCAGCGGTGGGATTATGTGAAGGATACGGAGATCGAAGAGGAAGCGGGACAAGAGTAGGGAAGAACATCAGCAGTTCAGATCCGGGTGGATCTTCTTCCGGAGTGTCGGGAGGATCCCATATATAGCAACTGAGACAATGACGACGGCGGAACCGATAACCGCCGTCGTTCCCATATGTTCCCCACAGAAAATAGCCACGGGGATCGGATTAAAGACCGGTTCGATGCACAGGAGCAGAGACGCTTCCACAGCGTCGATCTTTTTGATCCCGATGGAAAACAGGATATTGGCGAGGCCGTACTGGAACACGGAAAGGATCAGCAGCCATATGATATTATTCAGGTCAAAGACCAGGGTATCGGTAAACAGGAACGGAAGGCACACAAAAAAGCAGATCCCGTTGCTGATGATCGTGCAGTCCTGGGTGTCGCAGTCTTTTCCGCCCATCAGGATGATCTGTGCCGCGTAGGTGAAGCTGGATGCGATCGCCAGCACATTTCCCAGGATATGGGTAAAATCCAGCTTGTCCGCAAAAGACAGTACACATCCCGCGAAAACGCAGGCGGTCAGGATGATCTCCATAAACCAGGGTTTTCGTTTCTTGAACAGGACCGCAAATAAAAAGACCAGGATCGGCGCCATATACTGCAGGACGATAGCGGTCCCGGCGGTGGTGAGCTTGATCGCCAGCACATACAGGATGCTGGTGGCGCTCATCATGACGGCCGCCAGCAGATTGGTCCGGGTAAAGCGAAGACGAAAGCTTCGTTTCACGGCAAAGAGCATGAACAGGGAAATAATACTGCGGACCGCGATGATGGACATCGCGCTCCAGGAAATGGATTTGACGCAGACTCCCGTAAGACCCCACAGAAGTGCGGTACACAGGATCAGTATGCGGCCGGTGGCTTTTTCTTTTTTATTTGCTTCAGACATACGAAGAGATTATAAATGATTTTTCAGAGAATGGAAGAAAAAGCTGTAGTATTTCCTAAAAAAGGGGAACATCATAAACAGCGAATAACTTAACGCAGCGGGAGATATGAAAAACGTCCATACGGACCTCAAAAAAACTGTATAAAAAAACGAAATATGTTAAAAAACATTGAATTTTCATATTTTTTAGCTATGATTTGTTTATTCAGTAGAACTATCTCTAGTTGATCATAAAGGAGGTACTGGAATGAAAAAGCTTATCACAAGACTGGCGGTGATCGTGCTGTCTGCAGCAATGATGCTGTCGATCATGCCAGGTACGCTGATGGCAGAAGAAGCGGCTGAGGAATATCAAGAGCCTGTATTGCAGGAAGCCCCGGCCGTCGTATCGTTAAACGGTACGGATTATTCAAGTTTTGCGCAGGCATTGACCAATGTGCAGAGCGGGGACAATACCCTGGTCCTGAAGAACAATGTTGTCCTTGCCAATCCGGTGACCGTGAGTGTTCCCTGGGGCACGTCCGTAACACTGGATCTGGGCGGATATACCATTAAGCTGCTGGATCCAAGCGAGGACAGTGCGGGGCAGGACTGCTCCGGCTCGGACTATACGGGAGATGGCGGCCTGTTTGTTGTAAAAAGCGGCACATTTAATATTGTAGACAGCGATTATTATGAAGAAGGAAAGATTACCAGTTCCAATAATGTGCAGCCTGCATTCAAGGTAATCTGGGATGCATCCAACGGCACATATCTGAATCTGAAGGGCGGCAATTTTGTTGCTTCTTCTTATCAGAACCTGATCGCCCTGAGAGATGATTATGGAAGTGAAGCATCTCTGCAGGACGGGGAAGTCGTGATCAGCGGCGGCTATTACAATACGATGCAGCCGTCGCAGTATCTTGCATCCGGAAAGACCATGACCGATGCAGGCGGTTATTATCAGCTCACCGATGCTCCGGTGATCAATACCTATACGGTGACCTGGTATGACGCTTACGGCAATGTCCTTCAGAGCGCAACGGTGAATGAAGGGGAAGGCGCGAATTTCAGCGGCGAGTATCCGACAAAGGAAGCGGATGCGGATAATACTTACACATTCTCCAACTGGGATCAGGATACCGGCGCGGTATACAACGATATGTATGTGAACCCGGTGTTCAGCGCGACCCCGATCGTCCATACCTATACGGTAACCTGGTATGACGCTTACGGAAACGTCCTTCAGAGTGCAACGGTCAATGAAGGGGAAGGCGCGAATTTCAGCGGCGAGTATCCGACAAAGGAAGCGGATGCGGATAATACTTACACATTCTCCAACTGGGATCAGGATACCGGCGCGGTATATAACGACATGTATGTAAACCCGGTGTTCAGCGCAACCCCGATCGTTCACACCTATGCAGTCACTTTTGATGTACAGGCAGAGGACGTTCCGGTTCCCGACGGCCAGATCGTTGAGCAGGGAGATACGGCTTCTGAACCTGCAGCTCCCGTAAGAGACGGATACAGTTTCCGCGGTTGGTATGAATCCGGCGCAGAAATACCGTTCGATTTCAATACGCCGATCTATGCCGATCTTACTTTATATGCAGGATGGCAGCAGCAGTTTGATGTATCTTTCAGCACTGCGCACGGTTACGTACCGCAGTCCATGCGGGTTTACGCAGGAGATACCATTAACAGACCGGAGCCGGATCCGACGGAAGACGGCTGGATCTTCGGCGGCTGGTTTACCGATGAAGCCTGCACACAGGAGTATGTGTTCGGCAGCGAGATCTATGACAACCTGATGCTGTATGCAAAATGGGATGAGGTTGTTCCGGCAGAGTACGAAGTATCTTTCGAAGTAAAGGAAGATCCGGCAAAAGCGCCGGAGACAGAGATCGTGGAAGAAGGCCAGATGGCTTCCGATCCCGGTCCTGTAGAAGTGGAAGGGTACAACTTTGCAGGCTGGTTTGAAGAAGGCGCTGAGCAGGCCTATGATTTCCAGGAGCCGGTCTATCACAATGTTGTCCTCATGGCATTGTTAGAGGCAAAGGCAACCTATCCGGTAACGTTTTATAGCGATCATGGTGTCGTACCGGATGGCCAGATGGTAGAAGAGGGCGGATTCGTCCAGAAGCCTGATGATCCCTTCGAAGAAGGATGGATATTTGATGGATGGTTTGAGCCGGACATGGAAGAGCCCTATGACTTCAACACTCCGGTTTACAGTGAGATTTCTCTTTATGCGAAATGGACAGAAAACCCGGCTCCGGTGACCACATACGAAGTGACCTTTGATGTACAGGGACACGGCACCGCACCGGAGAAGCAGGATGTAGAAGAAGGAAAGACCGCGACAAAACCGGAGAAAGATCCGGAAGAAGAAGGCTGGACCTTCGGCGGGTGGTATCAGGAAGCAGAATGCACCAATGTTTATGATTTCAATGCACCGGTCAAAGAGGATCTGACGATCTTTGCGAAATGGACGGAGAATCCTGTACCTGTAACCACATACGAAGTGACCTTCGATGTGCAGGGACACGGTACCGCACCGGCAAAACAGACGGTAGAAGAAGGAAAGGCCGCAACAAAACCGGCTCCGGATCCGTCTGAATCAGGCTGGACCTTCGGCGGGTGGTATCAGGAAGCAGAATGCACCAATGTTTATGATTTCACGGCAGCAGTCAACGATAATCTGACGCTCTTTGCGAAATGGACGGAGAATCCTGTACCGGTGACCACATACGAAGTGACCTTCGATGTGCAGGGACACGGCACCGCACCGGCAAAGCAGACGGTAGAAGAAGGTAAGGCTGCGACAAGACCGGAGAAGGATCCGACGGCAGACGGCTGGACCTTCGGCGGATGGTATCAGGAAGCAGCCTGCACCAATGTTTATGATTTCACGACAGCAGTTACCGGTAACCTGACGGTTTATGCGAAATGGACCAAGAATCAGCCGGCTACCTACACCGTGACCTTCAGCTATAACGGACGCGGCACCGATCCCTATAAGACGGAAGAAGTGACAGACGGACAGAAAGTTGCGAAACCGGCGGATCCGACTGCGGAAGGATATATCTTCGGCGGATGGTTCACCGATACAGCCTGCAAATCCCAGTTCAACTTCAATACGCCGATCAAGGAATACCTGATCCTGTATGCGAAGTGGACCGAAGCGCCGACTGTGATCGAATCTTTCTCTGTCACGTTCTATACCGCACACGGCGAGATCCCGGACGGCCAGCTGGTGCAGAAGAATCAGAAAGCGGCACAGCCGAAGACTCCGACAGCATCCGGTTATATCTTTGAAGGATGGTATTCTGACATGGAATACCAGAACAAATATGACTTCAATACACCGGTAACACAGAACCTGACGCTGTATGCGAAGTGGAGTGAAGAACCCACCTCGATCCAGTACTTCAAGGTGTCCTTCTATACGGAACATGGCACGGCACCTGCAGAACAGACGATTGAAAAGGGCCATCCGGCAGTCAAGCCGGCAGACCCGACTGCGGAAGGCTATGTATTCGGCGGGTGGTACACCGATAAGGAACTGCAGAAGCTGTATGATTTCAACACGGCAGTGACAGCCAATATGACACTGTTCGCAAAATGGACGCAGCTTCCGTCACAGAATTATATTGTTTCCTTCAACTCCAACGGACACGGCAATACGCCGAACCCGCAGACCGTTACCGGCGGACAGATGGCCCAGAAACCGGCGGATCCGTTGGCAACAGGCTACACCTTCACCGGATGGTTTGTGGATTCCGCAGGAACCCAGCCATATAATTTCCGGGCAGCTGTTTCCGCCAACCTGACACTGTATGCAGGCTGGGCAGCGAACCGGTACACGATCCGCTATGACGCAAACGGCGGCGTCGGCACCATGGCCAGCACTTCCTGCGTCTATGATGCGGCAACAGGACTTCCGTCCAATGCCTTTACTCGTTCAGGATATTACTTCATTGGCTGGAACACGATGGCAGACGGCAGCGGAACAGGAATTGCCGATAAAGCGGAGGTTCGCAATCTGACATCCACAAACGGCGAAACCGTAAGCCTGTACGCACAGTGGAAGAATATTTACAATGTGATCGAAGGCGCCAATGCCAAAGTGCAGAAAGGCGGACGAAACGGCATCACATTCCGCGTAGATGGAGATTACTCCAAGTTCACCGGAATCCGGATCGATGAAAATAATGTGGCCGCCACCCAGTATACAGCCTGGTCCGGCAGCACCTATGTTCAGCTTCATGCGGATTATGTCAACCAGATGCAGGGCGGAGAACACACGATCCGCTTCCTGTTCACGGATGGTTCCGTTGAAACCAAGTTTGAGGTTGTTTCCGGAACACCGAAGACAGGCGATACCAACAATGCCCTTGTCTGGATCCTCATTGCGATCGCTGCACTGATCGTAATCGTTGTGATCGTCCTGATTATTCTTCTGAGACGGCGCCGGGAAACCAGTGATTACGACCCGGAACCCAGATATGACGAGCGGTATGATGATGACGAGTACGAAGACGATCGCTATGACGATGACGAGTACGAAGACGACCGTTATGATGATCCGGAAGATTACCGGGACGATCGTTCCGATAACAGACGGGGAAGATAAAAACTGAATCATAGTTTGTTCCCAGCAGGAGCACAGGCCGCCGCACAGAAATGTGCGGCGGTTTTTTGATCATTTTCCGAAAAAGCAAAAATACCCCGAATTAATAAAAAAGTGCTTGCCGTTTCTTTCCTAAAATTTTATATTAAAAGGTGTACGTATGACCAAAAAGGATTCTGTATATGGGAGGAGACGACCGTGAAAAGAAAGAAACGTTATCCGAGAGTGATGGTGACATTGCTTCTGCTGCTGGCAATCGTTCTGATCATTTTACTGTTCAGACATATTGCTGCGCGTGAAGCTATCAATACATTCTTATTCAAGACAACACCGACCGTGCAGGCTGCAGGCGGAGTGGCAGAAGTTCCGGCAGCTCCGGCTGAGACGCAGCCTGCGGAAACACCAGCCCCGGCAGCTCCGGCTGAGACACAGCCTGCGGAAACACCTGCTCCGGCAGCGCCAGCGGCAACCGGAAATGTAGTCGACACCGGTATAATCAGAACCGTGTGCCCGGACGGCTGGTATTATATTGAGCTGACAGATGTCTTCGGTGAGAAGGATGAAAACGGAAATTATCCGGTTGATCCTGCCAGAATGGGATTCTGCAAAGGCGCGACTTCACAGATGGATATTTTCAGCAAACTGTCGACCTATGCTTATTTAGTAAACACTGCCTACACAGACAGCACGCTTTCCAACAGTGCCATGTGGTATTCGGATACAGAGAATTTTACCACGACCATCAATGGGGTTGCGTGTGAAGGATTCCATGCAAAGGAAGAGGATCTCTTCAGTGAAGGAGAGTTCTATGAGTATGACTTTATCTTCATGCCAATAGACGATGGACATCATGTACAGTTCCAGATCATGACAGCGGCTCCGAATGTGGATGATACCGTAAGCAGAGATGATCCGGATGTTCAGCAGATCCTTACCAATTTTGCAGTAGACTGATCCTCAATAACCGGGTATTTCCCCGGAATGATCGAGCAGACAAAAGCCGCTGTTTCTTTTGAAACAGCGGCTTTTTGTATGGCAGGAGCCGGTGTTCTTGTTTGCGGCTATTTTTGGTTTTGAGAACACCCGGTGTTCTCTTTTGCAGCTTTTTTTCTATATGAGACTAACTATTAAAAGTCAACAGTAAAATCAGTCAGTTCGCAGAAATGCGTTTTACATAAACAAGCACCTTGAAAATCGCATGACAAACAGAGTATCAAGGATACCCTGAAAAAACATATGGGAGATGTATCAGC
>JAFWOB010000210.1 GCA_017510065.1 Parasporobacterium sp. | reverse complement strand
GTCTGCTTTGCGATCTCCTCTGCCACGATCTTTGCCGTGCCATAGACGGAAAAATAAACCACCAGTTCTTTTGCCATATTCTTCAACCTTTCTACTGCTTTCTTCTCTTCTTTGTGAAAAATCAAAGATCCGGCCCCAACTCCATCTTTGCGTACTGCTGCAGCATCTCAGGTGTTCCGTTATAGTAGCGGACGCCTTTGTCAACCTTTGCGATCTCCGCCATTTCTTCTTCCGTCAGAGCAAAATCAAAGATATCGAAGTTGTCACGGATGTGATCCGGGTTCTTGGAGCCGGGGATCACCACATTGCCGCTCTGGATGTGCCAGCGGAGAATGATCTGTGCCGGGCTCTTATGATACTTCGCGCCAAGTTCAGCAAATACCGGCTGTCCTGTCAGGGTCTTGTCTCCGTGTCCCAGAGGATACCAGGCCATCAGGCCCATGCCGGTCTCAGCCAGGATTTTCTTCAGTTCCGTCTGCGGGAAGTAAGGATGCGCTTCCACCTGGACCACCTGCGGTTTGATTTCCATGGTATCGACCGCTTCCTTCAGGAGATCCTCCGGGAAATTGGAGAGACCGATGGCTTTTACCTTGCCTTCTTTATATGCCTTTTCGATCTGCTTATAGCCCTCGCGCCAGTTGTCGGTGGGCTGATGCAGGAAGAGGAGGTCGATGTAATCGGTACCAAGACGTGCAAGAGACTCATCGACCGCAGTCTCTTTCTCATATACGGTAGGCCACAGCTTAGTCACCAGGAAGATCTCCTCCCTCGGTACCCCGCTCTTTTTGATTCCTCTGCCGGTACCGGACTCGTTCATATATCCATTTGCCGTATCGATCAGACGGACGCCGCTCTTTAAAGCGCTTTCTACGGACGCTTCCGCCTCTGCTGGGCTCATCAGGAAAACGCCGATGCCTGCCATAGGCATTTTGATTCCGTTATTCAGGGTTAAGTATTCCATCATCTGTATCTCCTTTCGATTCAATTATTGCCTGAGGACTATAGCTTGTTTCCTTGCTGATGATGCCATTTTATAGTATATTTGCTTGCAAGTCCACTGCTTTGCATCTATAATGGTATACGTGTCAGGCATATGTTGAAGAAGGGGGATTCTCATGTTAATTGAATCATATCTGCTGGAACAATTTGAAGCTGTCGCCCGCTGCGGCACGCTCCTTAAGGCATCGGAGGAACTGCATATATCCCAGCCGTCCCTAAGCCGTTCCATGAAAAAGCTGGAGGATGTGCTGGGAGTATCTTTATTCATCAGGGAAAACAGCAAGATCACGCTGAATGAGACGGGAAAACTGGCGGCAGATTATGCCAGAAGGGCTCTGGAAGCAAATCAGGAGATGATCAACCGGGTCACGGCTTTTGACCGGAGTCTCCGAACGGTCAGCATCGGTTCCTGTTCACCTTTTCCGGTGAATAACCTGATGCCAATCCTGCAGGAACAGCTTCCCGAAAAAACCCTGTCCACTGAACTCGTGGGCAGTGATGAAAAACTGCTTGCCGGTCTTCGAAGCCATCTATATCAGATGGTTGTTCTGCATCACCTCCCGGAAGAAAAGGACCTGTTCTGCCAGCGATATCTGGATGAACAGCTCTATGTCTCTGTTGCGGAAGATCATCCGCTGGCAGAGCAGGACAGTGTCACTTTTGAAGAACTGAAGGGACTCCGCATCCTGATGACAGCTCATGTAGGCTTCTGGATGGACGTCACCCTGGAAAAGCTCAATACTTCAGATCTGCTGATCCAGAACAGCATGGACGCCCTGGGAGAACTGATCGACGCCTCCAACCTTCCTTTCTTTAATTCGGACCAGATGCTGAAAGCCGGCTATCAGCCGCCGGACAGAGTGGCGCTGCCCATCACAGATCCGGAAGCCCATACCACCTACTGGATCGCCTGTCTGGCTTCTGAACAGCAGAAATACCGTTCTGTCTTCAGCGCAGTTCGCGGAAACATTCTGAGAAGGCAGTCCTGATATTTAAACCTGAAAATAGTGAAAGCCTGCCGGGACAATCGAAGTCCAGGCAGGCTTTCATT